>NZ_JBHSHW010000028.1:120987-121171 GCF_042653305.1 Paenibacillus sp. GCM10023252 | reverse complement strand
TGCCCCCTACGTATTACCGCGGCTGCTGGCACGTAGTTAGCCGGGGCTTTCTTCTCAGGTACCGTCATAGCTAGAGCAGTTACTCTCTAACCTGTTCTTCCCTGGCAACAGAGCTTTACGATCCGAGAACCTTCATCACTCACGCGGCGTTGCTCCGTCAGACTTGCGTCCATTGCGGAAGATT
>NZ_JBHSHW010000028.1:120684-120952 GCF_042653305.1 Paenibacillus sp. GCM10023252 | reverse complement strand
AATGCGCCGCAGGTCCATCTGTAAGCGACAGATTGCTCCGTCTTTCCCGATTCTCCCATGCGAGAGTACCGCGTATCCGGTATTAGCATTCGTTTCCGAATGTTATCCCAGTCTTATAGGCAGGTTACCTACGTGTTACTCACCCGTCCGCCGCTAAGTATCAGAGGTGCAAGCACCTCATCAACTCCGCTCGACTTGCATGTATTAGGCACGCCGCCAGCGTTCGTCCTGAGCCAGGATCAAACTCTCCATAATAGAAAGATTGTAG
>NZ_JBHSHW010000028.1:0-120602 GCF_042653305.1 Paenibacillus sp. GCM10023252 | reverse complement strand
AGTTTTCAAAGAACAATTGCTTGTTTGTTTCTTGTGTGTCGTTCGCGTTTACCTCAGCGGCGACAAGAAATAATATATCACGGATGCCTATTACATTGCAAGTGTTTTTTATAATTTCTTTTATCTTTTTTGCAAAAAGCAGCTATGTAATCTAGAAAACCCGCCAAAAGACTAGGCTTCTGGCGAGTTAGTTATATCGATTAAGTCTGAACAACCTCTGTAATATGAAGACTTCTATTCTGTGTTAAGTTCACGATCGACCCATTAATAGAGACCCACGGCCTTGTAGGGTGATTCTGATCGGTGAAGACGATCTCTCCTACTCGCTCATCACTTAGCCTGACGACTGTACCATTGTGGAACTGGGTTACTCTCTCGATGAACGTCCGGACGTAACCAGGATCGAGCTTGCCGAAGGCATCACTCTGAATCTGCTCTAGGACAAGGTATGGAGATGCTGCCTTCCGATATGTCTTGTTCAAGGTCATAGCGTGGAAGATGTCTGCAATCGCAACAATCTTCGCATATGGATGAATCTTAGTCGCATCTATGCCGAGCGGATATCCGCTTCCGTCTACCTTCTCGTGATGCTGAAGTGCGGCGAGCTTAACCCCTTCATTAAGAGCAACTATATTCTTGAGCAGCTGATAACCCATCAAGGTGTGCCGCTGCATCTCTTCCTTCTCCGATGCTGTCAGAGCAGCTGGCTTCGCAAGAATATCCTGATCTATCTTCATATTCCCGATATCATGGAATAATCCTGCAAGAGCAACCTGCATCCACTCTCTCTGAGGGAGGTTATTCCATTGAGCCATCAGATAAGAGGTAAGCGCAGAGGTAATGCTGTTGTGATACACATAATCCTGTCCATCGAAGTGTCTAGGCATGAAGGTTAGGACATTGTAGCTGCGAACGTGTTGGAGAAGACTCTCCAGCTGCGTACGTATGTCCATCATAGGCATGCCTTGACCCGATACGGATCCTCCCCATACTCTGCGCAGCAGAATAATCATCTTCTCATATTCATCGTGAAGCCCAGAGGAAGCAGCCTTCCCTTGAGCAGTGGCTGCAGACTGTGAGGAAGCGCCTGCCGGCTCTTCATTCAGCTTAGTACCTGCTGGACGATCCACGACGATACTTGAGATGATGAAGGCCTGTAGAATCTCAAGCTCCCGGGGTGTGACAACCTTGCCCTTCTGAAGAAGCACACTGCCTAGCGGGGTGAGGACATCTTCTCCGATCTTGTCACCTAACTTCACTTGTGCTATCGCCACAGATGTCATCGCTGTCCCCTCCCCTTCTATCACTAATTCCTGGACCCTTGCTTATTCTTCGCTTGGTTCTCCCTCAATACCTTGATCAGCTGCAGGTTGATCAGCCGAAGGCTCTTGGTCGAACTCAATATCTTCAAGTGACTCGTCTACCTCTTCACTACGAGCTACTCTCGTTACTGTCGCAACGGTATCCTCGTCTCTCGTATTGATGAGCTTGACGCCTTGTGTATTACGGCCCATGGTGGAGATTCCATCCATCGATGTCCGGATCATCGTTCCAGATGCGGTCATAATCATCAAGTCCTCATTGTCTTCCACAACCTTCAGCCCTACGATCGGACCATTCTTGTCGGTTACATTGAGCGTCTTGATTCCCTTGCCGCCCCGGCTCTGAATTCTATATTCACTGATTGGGGTCCGCTTGCCATAGCCCTTAGCGGTAACAATCAGCACATCATTCTCTGGAATAACAACGTCCATATCAATGACCACGTCTTCACCGTCGAGCTGAACGCCCTTAACCCCTGTTGCAGATCGTCCCATAGAACGCACATCTTGCTCTGGGAAGCGGATGGACATGCCTTGGCTGGTTCCCATAATGATCTCTTGGTTGCCGTCTGTCAGCTTAACCCCGATTAGATCGTCGTCCTCACGGAGCGAGATCGCGATGAGACCTACCTTCCGGATATTCGCATAGTCATCAAGAGGTGTCTTCTTCACGACTCCATTGCGAGTAGCGAAGAATAGATACTGATCCGAATCGAACGCTTGAACTGGAATAACGGCATTCACCGTCTCGCCTTGCTCAATCTGAATCAGATTAATAATTGGCGTCCCTCTAGCTGTCCGGCTAAGATCAGGAATCTCATACGCCTTGAGGCGGTATACCTTGCCCTTATCTGTGAAGAACAGCAAGTAATGATGCGTATTGGAGACGAAGAGGTGCTCAACGAAGTCATCATCCTTCGTATCCATCCCGATGACGCCCTTACCGCCCCGCTTCTGACTGCGGTAAGTCGTAACAGGCAGACGCTTCACATAGCCTGTGTGAGTAATCGAGATAATGACGTCCTCGCGAGGAATGAGGTCCTCATCTAGAATCTCTTCATCACTTACCGTAAGCTCTGTACGGCGCTCGTCACCGAATCGATCCTTAAGCTCAGCCAGCTCTTCGCTAATAATGTTCAGCACAAGCTGCTCGTCGGCAAGGATAGCCTTGTATTCAGCAATCTTCTTCAGCAGCTCAGCGTACTCAGCTTCAATCTTGTCGCGTTCAAGACCCGTCAGGCGCTGCAGTCGCATATCGAGAATAGCTTGGGCTTGTTCATGGCTGAGAGAGAATCTCGAGATTAATCCTTCACGAGCTTCATCTGCTGTCTGCGAAGCTCTAATCAAGGCTATCACTTCATCCAGATGGTCAAGCGCGATTCGCAAGCCTTCGAGAATGTGAGCGCGTGCTTCTGCCTTCTTCAGATCGAACTCTGTACGACGGCGAATAACTTCAATCTGATGCTCAAGGTAGTAATACAGCATGTCCCGAAGATTAAGCACCTTCGGCTCGCCCTTAACGAGAGCCAGCATGTTAATGCCGAAGTTAGTCTGCATCTGGGTCTGCTTATATAGATTGTTGAGGATGACGCTAGGATTAACATCACGTCTAAGCTCAATCACAATGCGCATTCCGTTACGGTCCGATTCATCCCGAAGATCGGTAATTCCTTCAATCTTCTTCTCTCTGACCAGCTCAGCAATCTTCTCTACCAGACGTGCCTTAACCACTTGATAAGGCAGTTCATGAACGAGAATTCGAGCCTTATTCCCAACCTCTTCAATGACGGCACGTGCTCGCATCGTTACCGATCCGCGGCCAGTGAGATAGGCTTGGCGAATTCCTTGACGTCCCATTACGAAGCCTGCTGTCGGGAAGTCTGGGCCCTTCACATAATCAATCAGCTCAAGTGGAGTAATATCCGGATTGCGGATAAGCGCTTGAATGCCATCGATGACTTCAGACAGGTTATGAGGAGGGATATTCGTTGCCATCCCTACAGCTATGCCTGTTACTCCATTCACTAGCAGGTTAGGGAACCTTGCTGGCAATACAGCCGGCTCATGCTCTTCACCATCGTAGTTCGGAATGAAGTCTATCGTCTCTTTGTTAATATCACGGAGCATCTCCATCGCAATCTTGGATAGGCGCGCCTCGGTATAACGCATAGCAGCTGCCATATCTCCGTCAATAGAACCGAAGTTGCCATGTCCGTCTACCAGCATGTAACGCATGGAGAAGTCCTGGGCCATCCGAACCATTGCCTCGTAGACAGAGGAATCACCATGCGGGTGATACTTACCAATGACCTCGCCTACGATTCTGGCTGACTTCTTGTGCGGCTTGTCCGAGGACATGCCGAGTTCAGACATTGCGAATAGTATTCGACGATGCACGGGCTTAAGACCATCACGTACATCCGGCAGTGCACGACTAACAATAATGCTCATGGCATAATCCATAAATGAATCCCGCATCTCAGTCCCGATATCTCGGTCCTTAATGTGCTGCGACTGTTGCTCTTCCGCCATGTTTACCCCCCTGACTCTCTACAATCACTGTAAGTCATAACATTATATTAATTTCACAAATAGGGTCAGGCTAAACCCCCGCCCCATATTGAAATATAAGCGAAATACAAGAGTAGTCCTATATTTCTAAAAATGGGTAATCACCGCATTCCAATGCGGAATTCCTGCCATAAAATAAACAGACCCAAATTACATTATACCACTCATTCCAAAGTCTGTCTCCTGCATGTATTCAAACAAGTGAAAGGAGAAAGCATGTTGTCTATCCAAAGAATCATGAGCAAATGGGCCAAAACAAATGCTCTGCTTAAGTCGGAAGCCCTGCGTGAATTCATACCAACAACAAGGCTATTCAGCCGAGATACTCTAGAAGCGATGTTCAGTGAGCATCGGATGCTCTACGTGAAGCCGGTCAATGGCACATTCGGCAATGGAGTCATGAAGGTGCAGAGGCTCTCCCAAGGAAGCTATACATTCCAGCTAGGAACAAAAGCCTATTCCTGTACATCCTTCGATCAGCTATACATGGGACTAGCAAGGAAAATTGGACATCGCAGCTATCTGGTTCAACAAGGCATTCCCTTGCTCAAGCATAACGGACGGAGATTCGACATTCGGGTCATGGTCCAGGTGAACAGCTATGGGGAATGGGAGACAACAGGTATTATCGGGCGGCTCGGGCAGAAATCGAAGATCGTAACGAACTATCACAGTGGCGGAACCCCTATGGCATTCAGCAGGCTAATGTCCAGTCATCTATCTGCTGACGCTCAGGCCAGCTATACTCGGCGTCTATCTAAGCTGGGCGTGCTCGTCTCCAAGCAGCTTCAGTTGACCTATCCCGGAATCAAGGAGATCGGGGTCGATATTGCCATTGATCAATCTCTTAGACCGTGGATACTGGAAGTGAACACGAATCCTGACCCGTTTATTTTCCGTAAGCTGAAGGATCCATCGGTGTTCCGCAAAATATACCGTTACGCCATCGGCTACGGGAAGTATAAGAGCAAATCAAAAAAGGCTAGAGTTAGAAAGCTGGTAAAAGGCCGCACGCTTAGAGGCCTGCGTACACGCAGAGGCCTTGGCTGACTATGATAAAAAAGCCGCCCGGCATGCCGGACGGCTTGTGTCTGTTCTCTATACGTCTAGATTCTTCACATATCTTGCATACTTCTGAATGAAATCACGACGAGGCTCGACGCTGTCTCCCATCAGAGTATCAAATACGACATCCGCTTCAATCGCATCCTCAATGGTCACCTGCAGCATCGTGCGGCTCTCTGGATCCATGGTAGTCTCCCATAACTGGGTAGCGTTCATCTCTCCAAGACCCTTGTACCGCTGAACATTGACCTTAGCGCCTTCACCGAATTCAGCAATGATCGCATCGCGTTCCTTCTCGGTCTGGGCATAGCGAATGACCTTGTTGCGTTCCACCTTGAAGAGCGGCGGCTGGGCGATATAGATATAGCCCGCATCAATGATATTGCGCATGTAGCGGTAGAAGAAGGTGAGCAGCAGCGTACGAATATGCGCACCGTCGACATCAGCATCGGTCATGATAATAATCTTGTGGTAACGAGCCTTGGCGATATCGAAGTCATCGCTGATGCCAGTTCCTAGAGCAGTAATGATGGCACGAATCTCGGCATTGCCCAGAATTCGGTCAAGCCTTGCTCTCTCGACATTGAGAATCTTACCGCGCAGAGGCAGGATCGCCTGAAAGTGACGATCACGGCCTTGCTTGGCTGAGCCGCCTGCAGAGTCACCCTCTACGATGTACAGCTCACTGATCGCTGCGTCCTTGGACGAGCAGTCAGCCAGCTTCCCTGGGAGGGAGCTTACTTCAAGAGCGCTCTTCCGGCGAGTCAGCTCACGAGCCTTACGTGCAGCTTCACGGGCTCTGGAAGCCTGCAGCCCCTTATCTACGACCTTCCGGGATACAGACGGATTCTCGTCAAGGAACTCAATCAGCTTCTCCGCGAAGAAGGATTCGACAATTCCGCGCACTTCACTGTTGCCAAGCTTCGTCTTCGTCTGACCTTCGAACTGAGGCTCAGGAATCTTAACCGAGATGATCGCCGTCAGACCTTCACGAACGTCATCGCCTGACAGGTTGGAGTCGTTATCCTTAATCGCCCCTGTCTTGCGTGCATATTCGTTAATGATCCGAGTGAGGGCGCTCTTGAATCCGGATTCATGGGTACCACCCTCGTGGGTGTTAATATTATTGGCGAACGAGAAGATATTCTCGGTATAGCTGTCGTTGTATTGCAGAGCTACTTCAACATGAATATTGTCCTTCATGCCTTCGACGTAGATCGGCTTCTCATGAAGCGCTTCACGATTACGATTCAGATACTGAACGAACTCTATAATCCCGCCGTCATACTTATACGTATCGGTCATGCCATTCCGCTCATCAAGCAGTACAATCTCTATGCCCTTGTTCAGGAAGGCCAGCTCGCGAATCCGCGACTGCAGCACTTCGTATTCGAACACCGTTGTCTCTGTGAAGATCTCAGCATCCGGCTTGAACCGTACCTGCGTTCCAGTATCAACCGTATCCCCGATAATCTTAATATCGTATTGAGGAGCGCCGCGGCGATATTCTTGCTGATGAATCTTGCCGTCACGCTTAACGGTTACGATGACCTGCTCGGACAGTGCATTTACGACGGATACCCCTACACCATGCAGACCGCCGGATACCTTATAGCCTTCGCCGCCGAACTTGCCGCCTGCATGCAGGACGGTCATTACGACTTCGAGCGTAGACTTCTTCAGCTTCACGTTCTCTCCGACCGGAATGCCGCGGCCGTTATCTATAACGGTGACGGAATTATCTTCATGGATAATCACGTTAATTCTTGTACAGTAACCAGCGAGAGCTTCGTCAATACTGTTATCGACGACCTCCCATACCAGGTGATG
The DNA here is from genome assembly GCF_042653305.1 of Paenibacillus sp. GCM10023252. Lineage (NCBI taxonomy): Bacteria > Bacillati > Bacillota > Bacilli > Caryophanales > Paenibacillaceae > Paenibacillus > Paenibacillus sp. GCM10023252. The sequence goes on along the minus strand of NZ_JBHSHW010000028.1, from coordinate 113,814 downwards.
AAGACCTTTGCCGCTTGTGGAGCCAATATACATACCCGGACGCTTGCGAACTGCTTCCAGTCCTTCTAGTACTTGTATCTGACTCTCGTCGTACGTATGTTGATCCGTAGACATTGCCTTTCACTGCTCCTCTCGGAATGCTGCTAGCCTAACCTATCATCCGTTCGCGATGAATTGATGCGCTCGTTTCTTCAACGTGGAAGAAGAGATAGGCGAATAATAAATCTTATGCTTGGTGACCACGATCGACTTCGGCTCTTCCTCGCCGATTGACTCTACGTCCTTGCGCTTGCGTGCACCAGCTACGAATTGTTTGGATAACTTGGAGGACTGCTCGATCGAGATATCGAAGATGGCGACAAGCTCCGCAGCTCTAATAATCTTCTCGGCACCCAAATGAATATACATAAGATCCGCTCCCTAAGCATTCGAATCAATTACTGCGTCACCCGGCCATCCTGCACCTGATAGATTCCGACATCATACAGCTTGTCAAGATTGACGCTATCTATGCTTGTTGTCGTAATGAACGTCTGGACCTTGCTCTGGAAAGTCTCAATCAGCTGCGTCTGGCGATGCTGATCAAGCTCCGATAGAACATCATCAAGCAATAGAATGGGATATTCCCCAATCTCCTCATGAATAAGCTCGATCTCTGCGAGCTTAAGGGATAAGGCCGTTGTCCGCTGCTGGCCTTGGGAGCCGTATATGTGGGCTTCCTTGCCGTTGATATAGAAGGCAAGATCATCCCGATGGGGACCGACAAGCGTCATCCCTCTGCGAATCTCCTGATCTTTCATCTGCGTTAACTTTATCATAAAACGTTCAAATAAAACAGATTCATCTTCCCCTGCGTCTCCATCAAGCGACGGCCGGTAGTCGATTCGAAGCTGTTCATTTCCAGCGGTTATTCCCGCATGAATCCGCTCAGCCCAGCTTTGCAATTTATGAATAAAGTGTTTCCTTTTTTTCATGATTTTAACACCATGCTCTGCAAGCTGTGTATTCCACACGTCAAGCATCGGCTGGCTGATCGCAGACGGGCCTGTCGACTTCAAGTAATTATTGCGATGCTGAAGCACCTTGCCGTACTGCTGGAGGGTATGCAAATAACCGGGCTGCACTTGTCCGATCTCCATATCTAGAAACCGTCTTCGTACCCCCGGCGTTCCCTTCACAATCTCCAGATCCTCTGGTGCGAACATGACTACATTAAGCGAACCGATGAAGTCGCTCAGCTTCCGCTGCTCCAGCCCGTTAATCTTCGCCTTCTTCCCTTGGGGAGAGAACTGGAGGTCCATCGTAATCTTGCCGTACTTCTTGTCCACCTCGGCATCTATCCGCGCACTGGTGCCATTCCACCCGATTAATTCCTTGTCCTTGGATGTTCGATGGGACTTCGTTAAGGCAAGGGCGAAGATTGCTTCGAGCAGGTTCGTCTTGCCCTGGGCGTTCCGCCCAATGATGATATTCACTTGCTTATCGGTGCGCAGCTCCAGCTGCTCATAATTCCGATAGTTGTGTAATCGAATGTGATGTAGGTACAACTGATTGCCCTCCGGTCCTTCTTAAGCCCTTGTCACCGTGAAGGCGCCGCAGCCTTCCACTTCAACACGGTCGCCGCTGTAGAGCTTGCGTCCTCTTCGGTTATCCACAACCCCGTTAATGATAATCTCGTTCTCTTGGAGGAAAAACTTCGCTTGTCCACCTGTGGATATACAATCGGCCAGCTTCAAAAACTGTCCGAGTGCAATATATTCGGTCTGAATCGTAATCTCTCTCATAGGGCAGGGCACATTCCTCTCGTACTTGTATAAGTTAACCCGTCGTACGGTATGGCAGGATGACATACATACTATACGCATGATCGGTAGGCTTAATAATAATAGGGCTCATCGCTCCGGTGAATCCAATCATAATCTGCTCACTGTCAATGACCTTGAGCACATCCAGCATATACTTGGAATTGAAGGCGATGCGGAGCGGATCCCCTGTGAACTGCTTCGCTTCGAGGCCCTCTGTTACTCGCCCTAGCTCGGTAGAGCTCGATGAGATCTCAATCGTTCCATCGTCAAGGGTTACGAGACGAACAATATTCGTCTTCTCTTCTCTAGACATCAGGTAGGCCCGATCAATCGCATCCGTTAAGTTCTTCGTATCAAGGACGAGTTCTGTCTTGTACACCTGCGGAATAATCTTGGAAGTATCCGGATAGGTTCCATCTAGAATTCGACTGTAGAACAGGACGTTGCCGATCTTGAACAGCACTTGATTGTCTGCTACGACAATATCGACGAGGCCATTCTGATCAGGAACAAGCTTCGACAGCTCGACTAGTGTCTTGGCAGCAATGACGACATTGTTGAATCGGTAATCTTCCGCTGTCTCAACATGAGCTAGGCGGCTGGCCAGGCGATGCCGGTCTGTGGCAACGAACTTAAGCTGCCCTTCCTGCAAGTTCCACAATACACCCGTCAGGATGGGTGTCTGTTCACTGGTTGATGCTGCAAGGACGGTCTGTCGAATCATGGCCTTCAGGAGATCTCCAGGCATCTGCAGCAGTTCGCTCTGTTCAATAGACGGAAGGACTGGGAATTCCTCTGGATCTAATCCAACCATCTGAATATCGGTGGATCCGGAACGCAAGAGGGTCTGGTAATGCTGACTAACTTCAATCTCAATATTGTCGGAAGGCAGTTTCTTAACGATCTCTACGAAGAACTTAGCGGGAAGCACGACGCTGCCTGGCTTATCAACCGTAGCAATGACAAGATCTTCTCGTTCTACGGGAATGAAGCTCTGAATAGATATATCAGTATCGCTTGCGGTCAGGGTGACTCCTTGGTGAGTAACGTCAATTTTAATACCTCCAAGGATTGGTATTGCAGGCCGGGCTGATGCAGCTTTAGCTACTTGTTGTATGGCATCGTTCAGTTCATTTTTTAGGATCGTTAATTTCATGGTTTCACTCCTGCGGGCTGCGCTGTTTTGCACCCTTTGTATTGATGATGTTTATTATAAATTATTAGTAGTCGTAGTAGTAGGGGCCCTGAATATGTGGATAACCCATTCTAACACTGATAAAGCAAGCCTATCCACATGTGCATAGCTTGTGCATAGGCTTGCTTGTTGTTCACGTATGATTTTTGACCTTATCTGTCAGGTTCTGAACAATCTTGTAGAGATCCTGATCCACCTTAAGCTGCTGGTTAATCTTCTCATGCGCATGAATAACCGTCGTATGGTCCCGACCTCCGAACGCTTCGCCAATCTTGGGCAGAGAGTAGTCGGTCAGCTCCCTGGACATATACATGGCAATCTGTCTCGGGAAGGCAACGGCCTTCGTTCGCTTGCGAGCCTTGAACTCCTCTAACCGCAAGCCATAGAATTCTCCGACCTTCGTCTGAATGTCCTGTATCGTAATCATTCTCGGCCTGCTGGATGGAATAATATCCTTCAGCGCTTCAGCTGCGAGATGGGATGAGATGTCCTCGTTAATTAGGGACGAGTAGGCAACGACCCGAATCAAGGCGCCTTCCAGCTCACGAATGTTCGTATCAATCTGATTCGCGATGTACACCATCGCTTCATTCGGAATATCCAGGTTCTCCGCCTTGGCCTTCTTCCTTAGTATCGCTATCCGTGTCTCCAGGTCTGGAGGCTGAATATCGGTAATAAGTCCCCATTCGAAGCGGGATCTCAGCCGCTCCTCAAGCGTAGGAATCTCCTTGGGCGGGCGGTCGCTCGAGATGACAATCTGCTTGCGCTCCTCATGCAGCGCATTGAAGGTATGGAAGAACTCCTCCTGCGTCTGCTCCTTGCCTGCCAGGAACTGAATATCATCAATGAGCAGCACGTCGATATTCCTATACTTCGTACGGAAGCTCTCGCCTCTATTGTCTCGAATGGCATTAATGAATTCATTCGTGAACTTCTCGGAGGAGATATAGAGAACCTTCGTGTTCGGATTATGATCCATAATATAATGCCCAATCGCATGCATTAAGTGAGTCTTCCCGAGTCCCACGCCCCCATATAAGAACAGAGGATTATAGGCCTTAGCCGGCGCTTCAGCTACTGCGAGCGAAGCCGCATGTGCGAATCGGTTGTTAGCTCCGATGACGAACGTATCGAATACGTACTTCGGGTTAAGCATATGGGAGAATGTCTCTTCCTGAACGACAGGAGCAGGCATATTCATGGGCTGTGCATAAGCAGTCGGTTCAGTCGACTTCGATTCTTCAATCGTGAATCGAATATCAACCTGGCGTCCGAGGAATTCGTACAGCGTTGATCGTATTAACTTCGTATAGCGGCTCTCCAGCCATTCGACGGCAAATGTTGTCGGCGCAGTTACTTCGAGCATCGAATCATCGACAAAATTGGCCTTCGTCGCTTTGAACCAGGTGTCAAAGCTCGGTTTGCTCAATTTGGTCTGAATGATTGACAACACTTGCTGCCATAATTCATAGGTATGGCTGTCCACAGATTGTCACTCCTTATCCAGATCGCCTCACAAGGCGCGGCTGTGCGTAAAAATGTCGAACAAGAGGGTATTATAACGAAAACATCCACAATTTCCAAGCAGATGAGAAAGAGGCTTATACAGAGGGGATTATTTTGTTCACAATGTTATCCACAGTCTGTTGATAAATCTAGGGTGGGGATAAGTCCGTCCACAACAAAAACATAATCATCATAGCAAAAGAAGGCCTGTATTTCAACGGAATCAATGAATTTATCCACATTTTCAACTGGTTGTGTATAAAAGTTATCTACACCACTAGATATTGTTTATATCATGTTAAGATTTCGACAAAGTTCGTTCTTGCCGCTGAATTATTGTGCACATGTTATTAATTTCGCATTCGATGGCTGTGGATGAGCAATTGGCGGATGGTTATCCACAAGATTTGGAGTATGGGGTATTGCAGCCGTATAGGTTGACTTTCGAGGGGTGTCGTGGTTTAATTGAAAAAGGCGTTTTTTAAACGGATTATGTTGTACGGGAGGTGCAAATGTAATGAGACCTACTTTCAAACCGAATGTAAGCAAACGCAGCAAGGTTCACGGATTCCGCAAGCGGATGAGCACGAAGAACGGACGTAAAGTGTTAGCGGCGCGTCGCCAAAGAGGAAGAAAAGTTCTTAGCGCTTAAGATAAACTGAAAGACCACGTCAGGTGGTCTTTTTTTTTGGGCAAAATTAGAAGGCCTGCATTAGGGTCGATGGTTATAGCCGCTTGCCACCATAGGATGGCTATAGCCGTTGACGCTTGGCGATACTTAGAGTAGATCTACGAGTGCTGGAGGATGGCTGTGCATAGAAAATTACGTCTCCGCAGTCGCGGCGACTTTAGCAAAGTGTATAGAGGCGGAAGATCGTTCGCTAATGGACAGTTCGTTGTCTATTGGTCACGCCAACCGGTGGCCGAGCCGTTCCGTCTTGGCATATCGGCGAGCAAAAAAATTGGAAATGCCGTAGTTCGCAATCGTATGCGCAGGATGATTAAAGAGATCGTAAGGCTGAATGCAGATCGAATTGTGCCTCAGGTCGATATGATTCTTATTGTGCGCAAGCCTGCGGTTGTGATGAAGTCGAAGGAGATGGAGAAAAGCATCCTTCATGTCCTCCGAAAAGCGGGGCTGTTAAAGGTGCGAGCCTAATGGCTTCGTGTTTCTTTGTCCTATAAATTATGGTATAGTTACCTTTGAAAAATGAGAGGGCTCTTGCAGAGAGGAGTAATAATGTTGTTCCGGATTTCCAAACGTAAATGGTTCCTTGTAATTGGTTCAATTATGCTGCTCGCTGTGCTAGCTGGTTGTGCACCAACCACTACAACAACGGAGACAGCTGATCTGCTCAACGGAAACTTCTGGGAGAAAAATGTGGTCTATTACTTCGCGATAACGTTAGATACGTTCGCAAAGTGGTTCGGCGGACAATATGGTCTGTCTATTCTCCTGCTGACAATTATCGTGAGAACGCTTATTCTTCCATTAACACTGAAGCAATACCGCAGCTCCAAGGCGATGCAAGCCTTGCAGCCGCAGATGGCCGAGATTAAGAAGAAGTATAAGGACAACCCGCAGAAGCAGCAGGAAGAGACGATGAAGCTGTTCCAGACCCATCAGGTGAACCCGATGGCGGGATGCTTACCATTAATTGTTCAGATGCCGGTATTCATCGCCCTGTACAATTCCATCTATATGAATCCTGATATTCGGACGCATGACTTCCTATGGCTGCAGCTTGGCGAGAAGGATCCTTATTATATTCTTCCGATTATTGCAGCGGCAACGACGTATATTCAATCTAAGATGATGCAGAAGCAGCAGACGCAGACAATGCCGGGTATGGGCGCTATGCTCGCAATCTTCCCAGTACTGATCTTCGTCATGGCGATGAACTTCCCAGCAGCACTTCCGCTGTACTGGATCTATAGCAACATCTATACAATCGTTCAGAACTACTTCCTGTACGTTCGTTCATCTGACAAGGGTAAGGAGGCGGCCCCTGCAAAATGAAAAAACTCATCGCATCAGGAAAAACGATTGAAGAAGCTGTAAAGAATGGATTAACACACATGCAAGTCACCGAAGACCGGGTAACGGTCACAATCGTGGAGCAGCCTTCCAGAGGCTGGTTCGGACTCGGATTATTCGGTGTTAAGCAAGCAAAAGTTGAGCTTGAACAATTGCCTGACCCTGCGGGGGAGGCAGAGAAGTTCATTCGGGAAGTTGCAGCAACTATGGGACTCCAGACCGAGGTTGCTCGCAAGGAAACGAAGGATGGTTATGAGCTTAATCTGATCTGCAGCGGCGATCTTGGTGTACTCATCGGCCGCCGCGGGCAGACGCTGGATGCTATGCAATACTTGGTTAATATTGTGGCTAATCGTTATTCAGACAGTCATCTGAGAATCGTGCTTGATGCGGAGGAGTTCCGTGAGCGCAGGCGTCGTACACTCGAGGAATTATCAGACCGCTTGGCAGGCAGAGTCATTCGCACGAAGAAGGAAGTCGTGCTGGAGCCTATGTCCTCCCATGAACGTAAGGTTATTCATTCGCAATTGCAGAACCATCCCAAGGTGAAGACATACAGCAAGGGTGATGAGCCGAATCGGCGCGTCGTTATTGCTCTGAGACAGATATAAGAGTAGAATGTCAAGGACATGGTTACATCATTACAGCAATGGCTTCCATAAGTCATTGCTGTTTTTTCCATTCAGAATAGTGCGTGACGAGCTAATGCTGCCCAAGGATGGACGGCTTCGGCCGTCTACGCCCGAAGAGAGGTGCTGACACCTAATGAGCTACGACACGATTGCGGCCATCTCAACGGCGGTTGGAGAGGGCGGTATTGCGATTATCCGCGTCAGCGGTCCGCAAGCTATAGAAGGAACGGCTCGCATCTTCCGGTCGCGCCAGGAGTTGGGGAGTGCTGCTACGCATACGGTGCTGTACGGGCATATCGTTAATCCGAGGACGAATGAGCAGGTTGAAGAGGTGCTTGTGACCGTCATGCGCGGACCTCGCTCATTCACTGCCGAAGATGTGGTTGAGATTAACGCGCATGGAGGCGTAATCGCCATCAAGAAGGTTCTCGATCTAGTGCTCGAGCAGGAAGAGATAAGACTGGCTGAGCCAGGAGAATTCACGAAGCGAGCCTTCCTGAATGGTCGAATTGACCTCATGCAGGCAGAAGCGGTCATTGACCTCATTCGCTCGAAGTCGGAGCGGGCCTTCTCTGTCGCGAGGAAGCAGGCTGAGGGTACATTATCCAGAAGGATTAAGAGCCTTCGCCAGACCGTTATCGAGCTCCTCGCGCACATTGAAGTCAACATTGATTATCCAGAGCATGATGTCGCTGAGATGACAGGCTCTTATATAAGTACACAATGCGGTATTGCTCTTGAAGAGATTCAGAGGTTGTTAAAAACCGCAAACGAAGGCAAAATATTAAGAGAAGGCATTATGACAGCTATCGTTGGCCGTCCCAATGTAGGGAAGTCATCTCTGCTAAATGTGCTCGCACAAGAGAACAAAGCCATTGTGACAGATATTCCAGGCACTACCCGCGATGTCATCGAGGAGTTCATCACCCTTAACGGGATTCCTCTGCGACTGTTAGATACAGCAGGAATAAGGGAGACAAGTGATGTCGTCGAGCGAATAGGGGTAGAGCGATCACGATCTGCTCTCGAAGAAGCAAATCTCATCTTATTCGTGCTTAATTATAATGAACCGCTGCATGAAGATGACCGTAAGCTGATGGAAGCATTCCAGGGGCGTCAGGTTATCGTTATTATTAACAAAACCGATCTTCCGAAGCAGCTTGATATGGTTGAAATCGAGCAAAAATTCAGTTCCGATTCAATCGTCCGCATGTCCGTTCTGGAGGAAGAAGGAATGGAAGGTCTGGAGCGCGCAATCTCCGCGATGTTCTTCCAAGGCCAGCTGGATGCGAATGATCTAACCTATGTGAGCAATGTTCGGCATATATCGCTATTGAAGAAGGCTCAGCAATCGCTGCTTGATGCGGTTGAAGCTTCGGAAGCAGGCATTCCAATAGATGTCATGCAGATTGATGTGAGGTCGGCTTGGGAATACCTCGGGGAGATTATTGGGGATTCGGTTGGAGATTCGCTGATTGATCAGATCTTCTCACAATTCTGTCTAGGTAAGTGAGTTAGTGTGATATTATGCAAAAAGTAGGGAGTGAAAGCGATGAGTTATGATGGAGGACAATATGATGTTATCGTCATTGGAGCAGGACATGCGGGCTGTGAATCCGCGCTAGCGGCTGCACGTATGGGGTGTGAGACACTGCTGCTGACCATTAATCTGGATATGGTGGCATTCATGCCTTGCAATCCATCCATTGGAGGTCCGGCCAAGGGGCATGTCGTTCGTGAGATCGATGCGTTGGGCGGCGAGATGGGTCGGAACATTGATAAAACGTTCATACAAATGAGGATGCTTAACACGGGGAAGGGCCCGGCCGTCCATGCTCTCCGGGCACAGGCGGATAAGTTCTCCTATCAGCATACGATGAAGAAGACGATTGAGGAGACGGAGCACTTGACTCTCCGTCAGGGAATGGTGGAAGAACTCATTGTCGAGGAAGGGAAGATCGTCGGAGTTATTACGAAGACTGGTGCTGTCTATCACTCCAAGACGGTTGTGCTCACTACTGGCACTTACCTTAGAGGCCGCGTCATCATGGGTGAGCTCATGTATGAGAGTGGTCCGAACAATCAACAGCCATCCATTAAGCTCTCCGCTTCCTTGAAGGAGAACGGGCTGGAGCTGGTCAGGTTCAAGACGGGTACCCCTCCGCGTGTACACAGAGATACGATTGACTTCAGCAAGACGGAGATTCAGCCTGGGGATGAGCAGCCTAAGTTCTTCTCCTACGAGACGGAGTCTTCCGATAATGAGCAATTGCCATGCTGGCTTACCTATACGTCGGAGAAGACCCACCAGATTATTAATGACAACTTGTATCGAGCGCCCATGTTCTCTGGAGCGATAGAGGGAACAGGCCCGAGATATTGTCCTTCTATAGAAGATAAGGTCGTTCGCTTCGCCGATAAGCCGAAGCATCAGATCTTCTTGGAGCCGGAGGGTATGCACACATCAGAGTATTATGTTCAAGGCTTATCGACGAGTATGCCTGAAGATGTGCAGCTTAGCATTCTTCGTTCCATTCCTGGAATGGAGAAGGTTGAGATGATGAGAACAGGCTATGCGATCGAATATGATGCCGTTGTCCCTACTCAGCTGTGGCCTTCCTTAGAGACGAAGAAGATCGACGGACTTTTTACCGCGGGACAGATTAATGGAACCTCAGGCTATGAAGAAGCAGCTGGGCAAGGCATTATTGCTGGCATTAATGCTGCACGCAAGGTGCAGGGGAAGGAGCCGGTGATCGTTGGCCGTGCGCAAGGGTATATCGGTGTTATGATTGATGACCTGGTAACGAAGGGAACGAATGATCCTTATCGACTGCTAACGTCACGTGCAGAATATCGGTTGCTGCTTCGCCATGATAATGCTGATCTTAGGTTGACACCTGTAGGCTATGAGATTGGCTTAATCTCTGAAGCTAGATATCAACGCTTCCTAGAGAAGAAGTCACTCGTTGAGCAAGAGATTGAACGGCTTGGAATGACGAAGGTAAGTCCTGCGGATGCACAAGCGATGCTGGAGGCCGCGCAATCCACCCCTATGCAGAATGGATCAGATGCGCTCACGCTGCTGAGACGTCCCGAACTGAATTATGCTCATATTGAATCAATCTCCCCATCTCCGCTGGCGCTGAATGAAGAGATGAAGGAGCAGGTTGAGATACAGATTAAGTATGCGGGCTATATTGAGAAGCAGTTGATACAGGTAGAGCGTCTATCGAAGATGGAGAAGAAGCGGATTCCAGATACGATCGAATATGCTGAGGTTCATGGTCTGGCGTCCGAAGCGAAGCAGAAGCTTGCAGTTGTTAGGCCGTTGTCGATTGGCCAGGCATCTCGAATTGCTGGTGTGACGCCGGCTGATATCTCTATCCTGCTTGTGTACTTGGAGCACTTCAATCGGGTCACAGCTGCGAGAGGATCGTAATATGGATACTGCTCAGGATGACTTCGTACAGCTGCTGGCAGCCAAGGGCATCACACTCACGGCCCGGCAGCTGGAGCAATTCGAATCTTATTATGCGATCCTAGTCGACTGGAATGAACGTATGAACCTGACGGGAATCACAGAGCGACATGCGGTATATGAGAAGCACTTCTATGATTCTATATCACTGTCCTTCTTCGTGGACATGACTAATATCACCACGATGGCCGATATTGGGTCAGGTGCTGGATTCCCGAGTATACCGTTGAAGATATGCTACCCCCACCTGAAGGTGACCATTGTGGATTCACTTAACAAGCGAATTACGTTCTTGAACCATCTCGTACAAGAGCTCGGTCTTACCGATGTGGCATGCGTTCACGGCAGGGCAGAGGACTTAGGGCATGACCCTAAGCATCGGGATCATTACGACCTTGTTACAGCGAGAGCTGTGGCAAGACTTCATGTGCTGAACGAATTCTGCTTGCCCTTCACACGTCAAGACGGTCTCTTCGCTGCTATGAAGGGTGCTCAATCCCAAGAAGAGCTTCAAGAGGCTGCACGCAGTCTTCGAGAGTTGAAGGGGCGAGTGGTGAGCGAGCATTCATTCACTCTTCCGAATGAGCAATCGGAGCGTCATATCGTGCTAGTTGCCAAGACGGATCGAACTCCTCGCAAGTACCCTCGTAAGGCTGGAGTTCCTATCAAGCAGCCACTCTTGTAAGGTTTGTCGCACTAAATGTTTCACGTGAAACATTTAGTGCTTATTTTACGCGTTCATTGGCGTGTCAAGCAGGAAATTCATTCCTGATAGGCGAATTTTAATAGGGAAAGAACGAATAGGGGAAGCCTTCATATGACGTTACTGTCGCACATATGAAAGGCTGACTTCAGCCGTACACCATAACCTGTCGCATCTTACTTGAATGGCCTTGGTCTAGACAAGAGAGACAAGGCTATTGCTGTCTATACCATAATCTATCTAGTTGTCACATCCAGGAGGAAGAGCAGCATCGTAGTACCTTGTGGATTATCCTATGGTCGGGTGGTAGTGATTATATGAAAGAACAGATATCTCGCTTGTTCGGCCTCACTGAACAACGTGTTGGTCAAGAAGAAGTTCGCCAGATTCCTATCGGTGAGATTGATACTAGTCCATATCAGCCAAGAACGGTATTCGATGATGATCGTATTGAAGAACTCTGTCAGACGATTAAGACTCACGGAGTTATTCAGCCAATCGTCGTTCGTATGCGGAATGGACGGTATGAGATTATCGCAGGGGAACGTAGATGGCGTGCGGTCACCAAGCTTGGATTAGATACGATCCCTGCTATCATCCGTGAATTCAATGACTCTCAGGCTGCATCTATAGCGCTCATTGAGAACCTTCAGCGAGAGGGGCTGACAGCTGTTGAAGAGGCTGTCGCTTATCAGAAGCTAATTGATCTTCATCAATTAACGCAAGAGAGCTTGGCCCAGAGGCTAGGGAAGAGTCAATCGACCATTGCGAACAAGCTTCGCTTGCTCGGCCTCAGTGATCCAGTGAAGTTCGCCTTAATGGAGCGTAAGATTACGGAGCGGCATGCTAGAGCTCTGCTGGGATTGGACTCGGAAGAGCTGCAGCTCAAGGTGCTAGAGGATATTATAACGAAGGAATTGAATGTTAAGCAGACCGAGGCCCGTGTTGCCTTCCTGAAGGAATCGAATAAGATTAAGAAGGCGAAGAGAATATCATTCACTAAGGATGTTCGTCTAGCACTTAACACAATTCGGCAGTCTATAGATATGGTATCGGGTTCGGGTCTTCAGATTAAGACGAATGAGCAGGATCATGAGGATCACTACGAGATTATTATTCAGATTCCCAAGCGATAATTCGGTTGCCTGTCTAGTCTGTGATTCGGTATACTGATATAATAGAATGATAGATATGGTTACGTTCTCACATGCCGTCCTCTTCTGGGGACGGCGATATCCTTTTTATACAGCTAAAATCTAATTTCCTACACATCCAAGACGTTGCAAACTAAAGTTCTTACAAGAGGTGAATCGGTGTGTCCAAAATTATCGCAATCGCGAATCAGAAGGGCGGAGTCGGTAAGACGACAACGTCTGTAAATCTGGGTGCCTGTCTTGCCTCGCTGGGGAAGAGAGTGCTGCTAGTTGATATTGATCCTCAGGGGAATACGACGAGCGGCATTGGCATTAACAAAGCTGATGTAGAGAACTGCATCTATGATGTGCTTATTAACGACGTGCATCCTAAGGATGCGATGGCAGAAACGAAGATTCCTGGATTAACGATTATACCGGCTACCATTCAGCTCGCGGGTGCTGAGATTGAACTGGTGCCGACGATCTCCAGGGAGGTTCGCCTTAAGAAATCTCTACAGCTTGTGAAAAATCAATTCGATTACATCCTCATTGATTGCCCGCCTTCTCTCGGCATTCTCACCATTAATTCATTAACAGCCGCAGACTCGGTCATTATCCCCATTCAATGCGAATATTATGCGCTGGAGGGATTGAGCCAGTTGTTGAATACGGTACGCCTAGTGCAGAAGCATCTGAACACGACTCTGCAGATCGAAGGTGTCCTGCTGACTATGTTCGATGCCCGTACGAATCTCGGCATTCAAGTCATTGAAGAAGTGAAGAAGTACTTCCAGCAGAAGGTATATCAGACGATTATTCCGCGCAACGTACGGTTAAGTGAGGCTCCGTCGCATGGACAAGCTATCATATCCTATGATCCCCGTTCCAAGGGCGCGGAGGTCTATCTCGAACTCGCGAAGGAAGTGATTATGTATGAGCAAGCGGCTAGGTAGAGGACTTGATGCGCTTATTCCGTCACTCTCCGTTAATGAAGATGATAAGGTTGTAGAGATAGCATTAGCAGACTTGCGTCCTAACCCTTATCAACCAAGGAAGACCTTCGATGAGGATTCGATTAGAGAGTTAGCGGAGTCCATCAAGCAGCATGGCGTCATTCAACCGATTATTGTTAGAACCGTACTCAAGGGCTATGAGATTATTGCAGGGGAGAGACGCTTCAGAGCTTCTCAATACTGCGGTAACGCTACGGTACCAGCTGTAGTCCGCAACTTCTCCGACCAACAAGTTATGGAGATTGCCCTCATAGAGAATCTGCAACGGGAAGATCTGAATGCGATCGAGGTCGCAATTGCGTATCAAGCCTTAATGGAGAAGTTCGAGCTAACGCAAGAGGAACTGTCCATGAAGGTTGGTAAGTCGCGCTCGCATATCGCCAACTTCCTTCGTCTGCTAACATTGCCGGCTGAGATTAAGGAAAATGTTTCACGTGGAACATTATCGATGGGCCATGCTAGAGCATTAGTAGGTGTAAAAAATGCAGCACAGCAAAAAGAGCTGGCTCAAAAGGTAATAGCCTTAGAGTGGAGTGTTCGTGATCTCGAGGAAATGATTCAAAAGCTGGAACAAACGGAGCCGGAGAAGACGAAAGGGAAAGTGAAAAAACGTGATCCCTATCTAGAGAGTCTTGAAGAGTCATTAAGAGATCGATTCAAGACAACGGTGAAAATTAAACAGCAAAAGGATAAAGGTAAAATTGAGTTGTCATACTATAACAAGCAGGACCTGGAACGGCTGTTAGAATTGCTTCAACAAATGGCATAAAGGTCATCTAAATAGCATACCTAACGTTGTAATCTGGATGTCCAAGGATTAAACTTAGGTATGCTATTGTTATGCTCTATCCGAACAAAAGAGGGTGTGAATGATAGATGGACCAAGAGAATGTGGAAACCGTGGAAACCATATATATGGATCACGCAGCGACTTCATGGCCTAAGCCGGAGTCTGTCCTAGAAGCTGTAACTGAAGCGATGAAGCATGACTCCGCTAATCCTGGAAGAGGTAGCCATCGAATGGCTGTAAGAGCGAGCAGAGTGCTGTTCGATACTAGGAAAATGCTGGCTAAGCTGTTCCGAATTAAAAATCCGAACGATATTGCATTCACATCCAATACAACCGCAGCGCTAAACCTGGCGATTAAAGGGTTGTTGAAGCAAGGGGATCATGTGGTGGCTACAGCTGTAGAACACAATTCTGTACGCAGGCCTCTAGAGTATCTGAAGGAAGCTATAGGCATTACGGTTACATATGTGGAGACAGATGGGGAAGGCTATGTATCTCCCCTTCAGATACAAGAAGCTATTCAGCCTCATACAGCCTTGGTCATCGTGAATCACAGCTCTAACTTATTAGGGACCATTCTTCCTGTGCGGGAGATTGGTGCTATCACTAGATCGAATGGAATTAAGCTGCTAGTTGATGCCGCTCAGAGTGCGGGTATTGTGCCTATCGATGTAGAGGCTATGGGAATTGACATGCTGGCGTTCCCCGGGCATAAGGCACTGCTAGGTCCACAAGGCACTGGAGGGCTGTATATCCATCCAGATATCGATCTTGTACCTCAGCTGCATGGGGGGACAGGAAGCCAGTCTGAAGCGCCTGAGCAGCCTGCTATTCGACCGGATCGCTATGAGGCGGGCACACAGAATACTCCTGGGTTAGCTGGTCTTAGAGCGGGCGTAATGCACGTCTTGGAAGAAGGGGTAGAGCAGATCTACGCGAAGGAATGGGCGTTGACGCAGCAACTAATGGAAGGGTTATCCGCTATTGAAGGAATCAGGCTGCTTGGTCCTAAGCTGGGGAAGCCAAGGACAGGTATGGTCGCTTGGGTAGCGGAAGGGATTGACCCTTCAGAGATGGGCTTCATCCTGGATCAGCACTATCATATTGCGGTTCGGACAGGATTCCACTGTACACCGCTGGCTCATTCGATGGCTGGAACAACGAGCACCGGCGCGGTGAGAGCGAGTGTTGGTTACGGATCGAGTGAGAGGCATGTTGACGCCTTAATTCAGGCGGTCAGAGAGATACGCGGGCATTATAAGCTGTAAGTGACATGACATTAGCAGCATGAGATGGACTATGCATGGGAGCGGATAGAACATAATGAATGATATAATCACGAGTCCGATGGACCTAATCACGATAGCCTTAACTGCACTTCTCTTCATAGCCTTCCTCTGGCTCATTGTACTAGGCAGGAAGCTCAGCAGACTGCGCAAGCAGTATATGCAAGCGATGGATAGCACAGGAGTAACGAATCTGGAAGAGATCATCATTGGTCTAAGGACAAGCCTTAATGAGCAGGAGGAGCAGCTGCGTCGTCAGCAGGGCGAATTGACTGTGCTCGCAAGTGAACAGCGTCAAGCGAAGAGCAGGGTGGGTATCAATCGATATAATGCCTTCTCCGACCGTGGCAGCGACCTTAGCTTCTCTATTGCCATTATGAACGAAGCGAAGGACGGAGTCGTTCTGTCAGGCATTCACAATCGTGATAATACTTACGTCTACGCGAAGCCGGTTGAGAAGGGTACATCTAGCTATGCGTTAACGCCCGAAGAGCTGAAGGCGATTCAAGAAGCTAAGTAGTCTATATATGTCACACAGGTTAGCCGAGAGCTGTGGCCAAGGCAGTATATACCTAGAAGATGCAACGATGCGCTTCAGATCTGCTGCTCAGCTGCAGCCGTCTGGCTGAGGGTCGCGGAGGAGAGAGTAAGCGTCTGGGTAATGGCAGAGAATAAGCTGCAAGCAATAATGTCAGCCATACGCATTACAAGGTGAAGGCGGGTATTCTGAAGGACGAAGTATTCCATGAATCCACCCACATTCACGATGCCAGTCATATGGATATCGCCAACCGGAGGCAGATCCTTATTCACACCAGCGCCAGGACGTACAGGGCCGGAGCCTAACTGAATGCAGCCAACGCTTGCAACTTGACCGAGACAGGCATCAATGCCGATGACGAAGGGCTTGGAGTAGCGGCGGTTGACTTCCAGCAGCGTATCCTCTAGATTCATAGCATGAACAGGATCCTCGAGTGTGCCGTAGAGCGAGAAGTGAGAGCTGCGATACTTCTGCAAGGAAGTGCCAATTAAGGGGCCGAGGGAATCTCCGGTGGAACGATCCGTTCCGATACAGATGACAACAATAGGACGGTTATGAGAGCGAGCTTCGAGCAGGCTGGTCAAGCGGTGTACAAGCAATCCAACTACATTCGGATCCGTGTGGGGCACCTTGAGTGGTGAGTCTCCCCAGAATGATAGCTTCATAGAATCCCTCCGTTATATCAATTTGTTACTAGTATATGGATGGGACAACCAATTTATACACCATCAAGAGAGTGAAGTTGAAGGCAGACAGGGAGAGGAGTCTCGCTATGCTCATTGCATTCGACTCCACGCAGCAAGCGCTTCGTGCAGAGATGCTGCTGGAGTATGCGGAAGTAGATATCGACATCTGTCCTACCCCGAAGGAGATCACTGCAGGCTGCGCGTTGTCGATCCACTTCCCTGAGGAAGATATGGACACAGTCCAGCATGTCATCGTAGCAGAGAAGGTCGAGATCAGAGGCATCTACCGCCCGGTCCTGAGCGGCTATGAACAAGTTCAGATGGGGGAGGGATAACGATGAATGATACAAGCAGCTTAGAGGAAGAGATTAACGTTATTCAGAGAATTGCGGATGAGGCGACGAGCCAGGATAATTGGCAGATGATAGGGATCGGTGCGATTCGCGTGGTGCTGATCCTCGTCATCAGCCGATTGGTCGTCTGGATTATTCACAAGGCTATTGATCATATGATCATCGAGAGGGAAGTGAATCGTCTCCCGATTCAAGCCCGCAGGATGAAGACCGTAGGCAAGCTGCTCAAGAATGTATTGAATTATGTCATCTACTTCATTGCCGGCATGTTGGTGCTCGCAGAGTTCAACATTAACCTGATGCCGCTGCTTGCGGGTGCGGGGGTGCTCGGACTTGCCATCGGCTTCGGAGCGCAGAGCTTGGTGAAGGATGTGATTACAGGATTCTTCATCATACTGGAAGACCAATTCGCCGTTGGGGATGTTATTCAGACAGGCCAATTCAAGGGAACAGTAGAGGTCATTGGTCTAAGAGCGACCAGGCTGCAGAGCTGGACCGGTGAAGTGCATATTATTCCGAATGGTCTAATTAATGAAGTGACGAACTATTCCTTGCACAATACGTTAGCTGTCGTCGATATTGCCATTGCTTATGAAGAGGATATTGACAAGGCGACGGAAGTCATTCGCGGAGTCGTAGATGGACTAGAGGATGACAATCTCATGAAGCAGCCTGAGGTGCTGGGACTGCAGCTGCTGAACTCTTCGGAGGTAACGGTTCGAATCATTGCGGAATGCCGTCCGACGACGGATGCCATCATTGGCCGTAAGATTAGAACGCAAGTGAAGAAGGCGCTGGATGAGCATGGAATTGACATTCCATATCCGCGGACAGTGACCTATCACAGGGGTGAGAGGGGAGGACTTCAAGGTGGAGCGTAAGCAATTCGAGTTAGGTGACGTCGTCCAGATGAAGAAGCAGCATCCATGCGGTACGAATGAGATGGAGATTATTCGTATGGGGATGGATATACGCGTCAAGTGTGTCGGTTGCAAGCACAGCGTCCTGATCCCGCGTGCCAAGTTCGAGAAGAACATGAAGAAGGTTCTACGTTCGGCACCGAAGGAGTCTGACTCCTCTGAATTGGCCTAATGAAGCAATGCCGGTACAGCCGGGTGAGGAGAGGTGTCGCCTCTTATTCAGCCCATATAATTCATGCTTGCAAGTCCACATTCCCTATGTTACAATAATTTTTGCTTGACTCGGAAAGGTACCCAAGAGGCCCAAGGGGGCTGACTCGAAATCAGCTAGGCGTGTCAAAGCGTGCGTGGGTTCGAATCCCACCCTTTCCGCCATTATCACTCTCATGATGATGCGGCTTTCCGAAAATTACATAGTGCTCTGCACTTAACTAGAACTCCCTCCAGATGATGATACGATCTGGTGGGAGTTTTTTTTATCAATATCCCCCATGGATGCAAGGCAGCTGCAGGAGGAACAATAATCTTGCCTGTCATTATAACGCGTGAGGAGAGATGTGAAGTGGGCAAGAGCAAGCATCGAACGATGACGCAGCATAATCAGTCCATGAAGGATGAGTCGGAGCAAGCACAGCTGAGCTTAGCGAACACCATGCCAACCTTCCACAAGGATAAGCACGCTCCGAATCGGCCTTCTAACGGTTAGAGTCTAACATCCAAGAATCGCCGCATACCTCAAGCACGAAGATGAGGTTTTGCGGCTTTTTATATACTCCTATTACTGAGACATAAGGAAAGAAGGAGCTCTCGCGAGCCCCTTCTCCGACGGTGGTTGATGGTTGAGACTTGAATTCACACTACAACGACTAGAAACAAATCACTCTAACACCCGAACAACGATGCTCTCGCACAGCTGTCCTTGCGTAGACTCACAGCAGAATCGTACTGTAGACGATATCCGAGTGCAGTCTAAGAATGCGCGTATACTGCCAGATCATACTCTTTGGCACAACCCTCCGCTTCTAAGCTGAGTGGACCAATTCCTCTTGCAGCCCTTGCACCATTCGGTTCAATGGAACCACACCTCTCTTACACCGTCGTTTAGTATGATGACCAGTTCAGCCGGGTTCTATTCACCTAACCTTACAATTCCTCAATGTGTTAGTGACGAGCCTTCTTCCACTTACGATCCTTCTTGGATGTTGGTGGGAACTTCTCGCCCTTCCTCAAGTGAACATGCTTCGGATTCGAGATACCGGTGTGAAAATCAGCATCACCAACCTCCATGTACGTACCGTCATTCGGAGCACTCATACCTGGTTCAAATTCCGTCCATTCGCCCATCGGATTAACACCTCCAGCATGAATCTGTACAGGGAGCAGCTCGCTGTCCCTGACCTCTAGTTTGCACGTAGAGCTCTTCAGATATGAGAAGGGGAGTGCTTCCACCTTATTATAAAAAACATTTTACAAAGATTATACAAAGTGAGTATACTAAGAACAGGAAAAAGATGTGAAAACATAAAATAAAAAATAGGGAGTGAAGAGATTCCATGGCATTCTTAACGAGATTCAGTCTGAAAAATGCAGCCGCTGTCCTAATCATTGCAGTGCTGCTCATCGGAGGAGGCGTATACAGCTTCCTGACGCTCAAGTCTGACTTGCTGCCCGACATCGAGTTCCCGCAATTATCGATTACCGCTGTCTATCCGGGGGCATCTGCCGAGGATGTGAATGCTCAGGTCACTCAGAAGCTCGAGGCTGAGCTGAAGGGAGTCGAAGGGATTGACAGCATGACCAGCCAATCGCTGGAGAGTGTGTCGCGGATTCAACTATCCTTCCCAATAGGAACGGATATGGATAAGACGATTCAGAGCGTGAATGACAACATTCGTGAAGCTCAGCTGCCAGAGGAAGTAACGGCGCCCGCTGTAAGCCGGTTCTCCTTCAGCTCAGTGCCGATCGTCAATCTGGCGATGTCTGCGGGCGATAAGGCCGGAGAGGACTTCGAGGGCTGGGTCAATCAGACGCTCAAGCCAGAGCTGCAGAAGGTACAGGGAATCAACTCCGTTGCGCTGTCAGCAGTCGCAGACAGCTACCTCAAGATTGTCGTGAACAAGGATAAGGCGGCTCAGAGTGGAATTAATCTGAACAGCATCAAGGAGAGCATCGCAGGCTCCTTCTTCTCCTTCCCGGCAGGATCAGTCGAGGACAACTCCGTCGTCGTGCCTGTACATATCGACCAGAAGCTGGAGAAGCTGAGTGAGCTGTCGGAGCTTACCGTCGTCTCGCCTGTGACGAAGCAGGCGGTTAAGCTGTCGGAGCTGGCCGCAATTGAGCCGACAACCGAATATAAGGAAGCCGCGCGCTTCAATATGGAACGCAGCATCGCACTTCTCATTAATAAGAAGCAGAACGCCAATACGGTGGAAGTGGCCGATGGTGTTGTAGAAGTGCTGGATAAGTATGAAGAAGAAGGCTTGATTAAGTACACGATGATTTTCGACCAGGCTGAAGGGATTAAGACATCCATCAAGGAACTGGTGGAGAAGGGGCTGTTCGGAGCGCTCTTCGCGGCACTGACGGTACTCATCTTCCTGCGCAACTTCCGTGCCACGTTCATCGCTGTCTTGTCGATTCCGCTGTCGCTGCTCATCGCTGCAATCTTCATCAAATGGTGGGGCTTCACGCTGAACGTCATGTCGCTGGCCGGGATGGCCGTTGCCGTAGGGCGTGTCGTGGATGACAGCATTATCGTAATCGAGAATATCTATCGCAAAATGAAGCTGAACCCCGGCGCTGACCGGACAGCTATGACAAGTGAAGGAACAAAAGAGATGATGAGTGCTATACTCTCATCCACGATAACAACCGTCGTCGTCTTCCTGCCGCTTGGACTTGTTGGAGGCATTACAGGGGCATTCTTCCTGCCATTCGCACTAACCGTCGTCGTAGCGCTGCTGGCCTCCCTCGTGGTGTCCATCACAGTCGTGCCGGTACTGGCACGCGTGTCGTTCGTTAAGCTCCATGAAGAGACGAAGGAGCCGTTCTACGTTCGCTGGTATGAGAAGGTAATCAGGTACAGCTTGAGGCGTAAGGCTGTTATTCTCATAGGTGCACTGCTGCTCTTGGTCGGGTCAGGCGCCTTGTATGGACTAAGCAATGTAGGCTTCGTCTTCCTGCCGAATGAGAAGCAGAAGATTATATCCGCTACGGTGGAGCTGCCGCCGTCGACGACGCTTGAGCGCACCAGTGAAGTATCCGAGCTGATTGAGAAGAAGCTGGTTGCGGAGAAGGAGAAGTATCCGAAGGTATTCTCCTCCATCGGCGGCTTCGACTTCGCGACGGGGTCTACTCTTCCTAATCGAGCGGTCTATTATATCGAGCTGTCAGAGGATGGCGATATTGACAAGGAGCTTCCGCGAGTTGAAGAAGTGATTAAGAAGGTTGTCGATGCGGAGGCACCTGGCAGCAAGTCGAATGTCCAAGAGCAAGCCGGCGGCGGACCGCCAAGCAACAATAATGTAGATATCGATCTGTACTCCGATGATCTGGTGAAGCTCGAAGCGGCTGCTAAGCAGGTAGAAGAGCTGATGAAGGAACGCTCGGATCTGAAGAACATCACCAACAACATGCAGGAGAAGCAGCAGCAATGGTCCGTTAAGCTGGACGGGAATAAGCTGAAGGCTGCAGGTATTCAGCAATTCCTCGTGCTGGGTGCGATTACGGACCGGACCAAGCCGGTTGAAGCGGGTACGTACCGGTTCGACGGAATGGAGCAGGAGATTCAGCTCGGCTATGACAAGCCGCTAGATGGCAAGGCAGAGCTTGAGAATCTCATGCTATTCTCACCGACCGGTCCGGTAATGCTGAAGGATGTCGCGTCGGTTGAACAAGTGGAAGTGTTCACCTCCATACAGAAGCTTAACGAGCGAATCTACGCCCGCATCAGCGGTCAAGTAGATGGCAACAACGTAGCGACAGCTACTTCAGAGGTGACGGCCAAGGTGAAGGAGCTTCAGCTTCCAGATGGCGTCACGCTTGAATCTGGCGGAGGCAGCGATGAGACGATTCAGACGTTCGTAGACCTTGGGATTGCGATGATCATTGCGATCGGTCTCGTGTATCTGACGATGCTGATCTTCTTCGGCAAGGCGCGGGTGCCATTCATCATCATGACGAGCCTCCTGTTCGTGCCGATTGGAGCCTTACTCGGTCTCGTCATCGCGAAGGAACCGCTCTCGATGAGCGCCATGATTGGCCTGCTCATGCTAATCGGGGTTGTCGTGACGAACGCGATCGTGCTCGTGGACCGGATTAACCAGAATCGCGAGGCGGGTATGACGATTCGCGATGCGTTAGTGGAATCAGGCAAGACGCGTCTGCGTCCGATCCTGATGACGGCACTTGCTACGATTGCGGCGCTGCTGCCGCTCGTGTTCTCCACACCGGAGGGAGGCCTTATCTCACGCGGCCTGGCTGTTGTCGTAGTAGGCGGATTGACCACTTCGACTCTGCTGACCGTCGTATTCCTGCCGGTTATCTACGAGCTTGCCTTCTACCGTACGCATCGCCGTGAGCAGAAGGAGCTGGGCGCGAAGGGGTAAGGAAGACTAGCGCGTGTTAGCGTGTTAATAGAAGGAGAGGGAGGGAGCCGCCTGCTAGCGGTAAGGCCGACATGGCCTGCAGCAGGCGGCTCTCTCTGTCCATCACCTAGGAGAGCTGTGAGGGGCAGGGTTGGCAAGGACTGGACCAGACAGGTTCGGACGGAGCAGGGTAGGGATTGGAAGGACAGGACCGGCAGCTGAGAAGTGTTGGCACTTGTCATGAGTCCGCCGGTTTGATATAGTATATGGGTATGCGAGTTAGAAGCTCGCTCCTTGCTCCATTTTCACATGGGGCCGTTAGTCCAAGAGGAGGTGTAAAGGTATGCGCAAATACGAAGTGATGTATATCATTCGTCCGGATGTTGAACAAGAAAATGTTCAAGCTATTGTTGATAAATTCAACGGTATCATCTCCAACGGCGGAGAAGTCACAAAGACAGATGTGATCGGTAAACGCCGTCTTGCGTATGAGATCAATAAGATTCGTGATGGTTACTACGTTCTAGTTCATTTCAACGCAACGACTGAAGTTGTGAATGAGCTTGACCGCATCATGAAGATTACGGATGAAGTTATCCGTACGTTGATCGTCAGAGACGTAGCTTAATTGCCGTTAAGACGCAAGGATTGTTCGATTGGGAGGTGCGAGAGCAATGTTGAACCGTGTAATTCTGATTGGCAGATTAACCAGAGATCCTGAGCTTCGTTATACGCCTGCAGGAGTTGCGGTCACGCAATTCACGCTGGCTATCGACCGGCCCTTCACTAGTGGAGGACAGGGAGAGCGCGAAGCCGACTTTATACCCGTTGTAACATGGCGACAGCTTGCTGAGACCTGCGCCAACTATCTTCGCAAAGGCCGGCTAACTGCGGTGGAAGGACGCATTCAGGTGCGTAACTACGAGAACAACGAAGGCAAGCGTGTCTATGTGACAGAAGTAATTGCTGATAACGTTCGGTTCTTGGAATCCAACCGTGATGGCGGAGGACGTGAAGAAGGCGGCAGTACTTACAGCGGTGGTAATAGCGGCGGCGGCAACAGTGGTGGAAGCAGCTACGGCGGCGGCAACACTGGCGGCAGCGGCGGCGGATCATATGGCGGCGGCAATGCACCAACAGGTGGCAGCCGGTCTGGCAATACAACGCGTAACGACAACCGTGATCCGTTCTCGGATGATGGACGCCCGATTGATATATCTGAGGATGATTTGCCGTTCTAGGCCGGTCCAAGCCTAGAGAGAATTTGATACGATAGGAGGAACCGAACATGGCTTTCAAGCAGAGAGATAATGGTGGCGACGAGCGTCCAGAACGCAAGTTCTCCGGCCGTAAGGGCGGACGTAACAAGCGTCGTAAAGTTTGCTTCTTCACAGTGAACAAAATTACTCACATTGACTATAAAGATACCGACCTGCTGAAGAAATTCATCAGCGAGCGCGGCAAAATCTTGCCACGTCGTGTAACAGGAACTAGCGCGAAGTACCAGCGCCTGCTGACTGTAGCGATCAAGCGTTCACGTACGGTAGCATTGCTTCCTTACACTACTGAATAGTAGGAACCGGATGAGAGAAAACCCTTTGATTACGAGACTCGTTCTTGTGGTTGAAGGGTTTTTTTTGGTGTACTCTGTGTGCGATGCGCGGGGAAGGAAAGAAGTAAAGTGAATTAATGACTGGATAGTTAAAAGAGGGGGAGGTATGGTGGGGATGGTTGTCACGTATTGCGAGGGAAAGAAGGGTGCGGTTAAGGACTACCCATTCGGGCCGGAGCCGCTGGTTATGAAGGTGGGCGGCAAGATGTTCGCGCTCATTAGCGACTCATCGGTGTCGTTGAAATGCGACCCAGCTATAGCTGAGAATATGCGGGAGCAGCATGCTGCTGTGAAGCCAGGCTATCATCTGAACAAGAAGCACTGGAACACGGTGGAGCTGGATGGCTCGTTGTCCGACGACGAAGTGAAGTCGATGATCGACCACTCGTATGAGTTGGTGCTTGCCAGCCTGACGAAGGCCGCTCGGGCAGAGGTGCTGGAGGGGCGAGACAGGTAGGTAGGTGGGTCTACTCGTGAGGGTGGAGGGGATTAAGTTAGAGAAACCAGGTGCAAGTGGGCGATATGGAATAAGTCGCTCCTCGTTCCAGCTGGCGGTCGTGTCCGGCGGAGTTGCGCGAGTGGGAATCGGGAATGAAATGCTATTTGTCGCCCCAACGGGTGTGTGCGAGGGTAAATAGGGCATAAAATGCACCTATCGGTAGTCCGGCGAGGTGGTGCGAGTGTCGATAGGGTATAAATGGACCTATTGGTCGCCCGGCGAGGGTGTGTGGGCATCGATAGGGTATAAAATGCACCTATTGGTCGTCCGGGGAGGTTGTGTGGGGGTCAATAGGGTATAAAATGCACTTATAGGTCGTCCGGCGAGGGTGTGCGAGTGTTGATAGGGTATAAAATGCACTTATAGGTCGTCCGAACGGGCGTGTGTGAGGCTAAATAGGGCATAAAATGCACCAGAATGGCTAAGACGCCCCAACGCTGTGGAGCAATAAGGTGCAGAAATGCAACATATCGGGTAAGACGCCTCGCGCTGGGGGGGGAATATGGTGCAGAAATGCAACATATTGGGTAAGACGCCTCGCATTGGGGAGCAATATGGTGCAGAAGTGCACCATAATGGGAAAGGCGCCCCGCGCTGGGGGGCAGTATGGTGCAGAAATGCACCATAATGGGTAAGACGCCCCGCGCTGGGGAGCAATATGGTGCAGAAGTGCACCATATTGGGTAAGGAGCCCCGCGCTGGGGAGCAATATGGTGCAGAAGTGCACCATAATGGGAAAGGCGCCCCGCGCTGGGGGGCAGTATGGTGCAGAAATGCACCATAATGGGAAAGGTACCCCGCGCTGGGGAGCAATATGGTGCAGAAATGCACCATATTGGGAAAGTCGCCCCAGCGCGGAGCACCGCCTGGGGGCGGGAATGAGCAACAGGGTAAGTTAGGTGAAGTGGCGAGACCATTCGAGGCCAATGCGAGAGTGTGCGAGGGGACATGCGAGCGCGAATAGGTTGCGATGAGCGTGAATAGGTGCAAGAGAGCGCACCTATAGGGCAGAGTCGCAGCACCTAGCGCCGCAGCGCCAGCGGAGCAAAAAAGAAAGCAGAGGCGACTACCTCTGCTTGGATACTGTTGCAGCGAGCTGACCTAGCTCGCTGAGCTCGTCTGCGGTGAGGGCAAAGGTCATCGCCCTCACATTCTCTTGCGCGTGATGCGGCTTGGTTGCGCCTGGGATGGCGAACACCGTGTCGCCGTGGGCATGGATAAGCCAATTCAGCGCGATCTGGGTAGGCGAAGCCTCGTAGGCGGCAGCGAGCTGCTCCAGTCGTTCGATCAAGGGAAGCGTCCGCTTCAGGCCATCGGCCTTGAAGCCGCCCATCCAGCGGCGCGGACCCTTGATGGCCTGTACAAGAGAGGGATTGCGATGGAACTTGCCGCTCAGTATCCCTTGCTCCAGCGGTGAATACGCAATGATGGCAACGCCCAGCTCCTTCGCTGTCCCCAGTATGCCATTGTTCTCTATGCGGCGGTCGAGCAAGTTGTACTTGACCTGGTTCGAAGCGAGCCGCAGCCCATGCTCCCGGAGGACGCGGTCGGCCTCGCGCATTTTCCCCGCAGAGAA
Source organism: Paenibacillus sp. GCM10023252 (assembly GCF_042653305.1). Lineage (NCBI taxonomy): Bacteria > Bacillati > Bacillota > Bacilli > Caryophanales > Paenibacillaceae > Paenibacillus > Paenibacillus sp. GCM10023252. The sequence continues at coordinate 87,456 of NZ_JBHSHW010000028.1, read as the reverse complement.
GTTGCTAACACCCACATGCCCAATCTTCCCTTGCTCCACGAGCTTCGCCATGGCGTGCATCTCACTTGCCACCGAAGAGAAGGAGAACGGCTGATGCACCTGATGAAGATCAATACGTCGCCCGCCGAGACAGCTAATCCGTTCATTAATCGTGCCGCCAATACTGCCAGCCGTCCGAAGCAGCGGCCACCACTTGGTTGCTATGTAGGCGTCATCCGCTAGTGTGCCTGCTTGTCCGAGCGCGGCGTCCAGAGCCTTCTCCGACTCCCCGCCGCCATATACCTCCGCCGTATCGAACCAGTTGATGCCGCCCTCCAGACTAATCTTCACAATCTCCCCGACTGTCTCCTTATCCAGCACCGACCAGAACTTGCCCACCGCACCGCTGCCATTGCTGAACTGCCAGCAGCCCAGCCCGAGTGGAGACAGCAGCAGATCCGAGTTCCCCAGCTTCCTTAACTCCACCTTATCTTCCATAGTACCCCGCCTCTCTATCAAGCCTTTTACTATCTTCATTGTACCGGTTCTTCCATTAAATATATAGTTTCAACTCCAAGCCCCAAGGGTAGATAAAATACGGACCTCTGTAGAGGGTGGGGCCCCAAGGACGTTGCCTAAGTGTGTTCCCTAAGTGTGTCCCCAAGGACTGCTCCTCCCAAGGATCCCACCACCACGAATAAGAGGGGCGAGTCGTCTGACCAATTGCAAATCCCGGACGGCTATACGAGAAAAAAAGTCTGCCGCCCCCTCAAGGGAAGCGACAGACTTCATGCTGTATACAAGGTCTAGTCTGCAAGGTCGCATGAATCTAGAACTTAGAAGCCTGCTGGTGGGCCCACTCTCCGAGAATCGGGAGCTTGAACCACTTGCCTTGGAGGGCGGTCAGCATGAGATAGATCCAGAGGACGAAGGCGACTGGCGAGAGGATGAACGCAATGACGGGCCCGATGACGGGAATGAAGCCGAGGAGCAGATTAATCACAATGAGTGCAACAGAGGCCGCTATGGATTGCATGGCATGGAACTTGACGAAGGAGCTGTTCTTCTCCAGTGCGAGGAAGATAATGCCTGTAATGAAGCTGCCAAGATAGCAGAGCAGACCGGCAATCTTCGGATCGAGTCCGGTAGAGGATCGGTCGGGGACGAGGGATGGCTGCATACGATTCACCCTTTGCACGTGTAATGGACTAACCTGACAGATTGTATTCGAACTCCACATCGAATATGTCTGCTTGTTCCATTCCCTCGAGCAACCCAGCCGCTTCCTGCATTCCCAGCCATCGATTGTCACCTGATTGTAACCCTACGGACAGCTCTCTCGTCTACAATAAGGTGACTAATGACAACAAGGAGACTTGCCTACTATGCCTAAAAAAATAAAATGGTTAACCATCTTATCCGCCATTATCCTCCTTACGGGATTCCTCGGCTACTTCAACCGCGAAGCGCTCGCCATGCGCGGCTTCGATTGGCTGCTCTCCGGACATGTGGAGAAGGAGCTCGAGAAGAGCTTCAAGCCGCTGGAAGGCCGTGAGCCTCTGCAGCTGGGTGACCAGTATAAGAATGCCGATCCATTCTCTCTGCTGCTGCTCGGCGTCGATCAGCGGGATCAGGAGCGGGGACGCTCCGACACGATGATCTATACCGTCGTCCGCCCGAAGGATGGCGCGATCCTCATGGTCTCCATTCCGAGAGATACGTACGTGGACATCGCAGGCCGTGACCGTTCCGACAAAATCACCCACGCCTACGCGTTCGGGGGAGCTAAAATGGCGCTTGAGACGGTGGAAGGGCTGTTCGATCGGCCGATCCAGCACTACGCCTCAATCAACTTCCAAGGCTTCCGCGATGTAATCGACGCTATGGGCGGAATCTCCCTTCCGATCGAGGAAGATCTGGTCAATGACGATACGGATCACGAGAAGTTCGTTGTGCCGGCCGGTCAGGACTTATATAATGGAACAGACGCGCTGAATTATGTCCGGTATCGGGAAGATGCCGGCGGAGACATGAATCGGACCGGGAGGCATCAAGTGTTCCTGAATGCGATGCTGGACCGCGCGTCCAGCGTAGGTCAGTGGGCGAAGATTCCGGGACTGATGGAGACAATGGGCAATAACTTTACAACCGATATGCCTCCGAGCATGATCGTAGGGCTCGCGCAGAGCTTCCTGCAACAGAATACGCGCATCATCCACAGCCATACGCTGCAGGGAGAAGGGCGGAGGAAGCATAGCGGCGGGGCTTGGTATTATTTTGCGAAGGAAGAGGATCTGGAGAAGACGAAGGCGCTGATAGACAGCTGGATGGATGGAGAGATTCAGCAAGAGGCGCTTCCGCTGCCAGATGAGGATAGCGCAGCAGAATAGAGGGAGTTGAGAATAACGATGAATATCGCGTTCTTCCTATTGCCGAAGGGGGAGGTCGTATGCTTGCCGCATGACGCCACCCTGAGACAGGCACTAGAGCGGATGGAGTATCATCGCTATACGGCTGTTCCACTCATTGATGAGAACGGCGGCTATGCGGGAACGGTGACGGAGGGCGACCTGCTATGGTATATGAAGAACAGGCCAGACCTCACATTCGAGCAGACGAATCGCATTAAGCTGACGGATGTGCCGCAGCGGATTAAGAATGATACGGTTAGAATTGATGCCAATATGGAGGACCTGATCTCCCTAGCCAAGGCGCAGAACTATGTGCCGGTGGTTGATGATATGAACCGGTTCATTGGAATTGTAAGGCGCAGTGAGATTATCGATTATTGTGAGAAGATCATTCTGCAGAACGATTCTTCGAGGCCAGAAGTTAACTTAGCCTAGCCTGTCTGAAGCCCTAAGCTTGTTATGAGCTTGGGGCTTTTTTCATGATAGCTGCACAGTTGTGATATAATGGAGTGTACATCGTACATGGAAGATATTCGTCGTAAGAGGTGAAAAGGATTGAAGATCGGCCCTAAATCAATACTCTGGAGCGGGCTCCTGCTCCTAGCTATGTTATCCATCGTCGTACCGCTCCTTAACTTCATCACAGTTACCTTGATGATGGTTCCCTACGTCATCCTGTACACGACACTATCTCGGCGGGCCTTCGCGCTGCATGTGCTTCCGGTATGGCTCATTGCCTACCTGATACTCGGAGAAGCACCGCTCATCATCGGATTATTCTTCCTCATCCCCTCTCTTGTGATGGGGCATCTGTATCGCAAGCAAGCGCCGGCCTTGAAGATCTTAGCATCCTCTATGATTGCCTTCCTAGCCCAGCTGCTTGCTATCCTCTTCACCCTGGAGGTTGTACTGAAGCTGTCCCTAATAAGGGGGATGAGGGATCTCGTGCGCGAGACTTCAGCAGATATGCAGGCGAAGGGGCTCCTTCCGGCCGGCTGGAACTCGGACTACACGGAAGAGATGATTCGTCTCATGACGCAATCGATCCCGCTGACGCTGATCGCAATGTCCTTCTTCTACATCGTCATTGCTCACTATGTATCCAGACGGATGCTCCGCAGGCAAGGGGTAGCTGTGCCGGGTCTTCCTGAGGCGAAGGATTGGCGAGTACCGCGCATTATGGTGCTGTACTACCTCATCATTATGGTACTGGACTTCATCGCGGCGAATGATCAATCGTTCATGACGACAGCAGTAGTTAACCTGCTGCCGCTCATTCGATTCGTCTTCCAGGTTCAGGCAGTCGGATTCATGTTCTTCCTCGCGCATGAGCGGGGCTGGAACAAGTCGATTGCTGTCCTCATGTCTATTCCTGTTCTCTTGTTCCCGCCGCTCAGCCTGCTTGGGCTGTTCGACGCGATCTTCCCGATACGCAGAGCATTGAAGAAATCCTAGCACAGGGGCGAAGCGGATATGCCTAAGTTCTTAATTACACGTTGGCACGGCATGCATCAGGTGTGGGCATTCGTGCTGCTCATCGCGATGACCGTAGCACTGGCTTGGTATGAATGGCTGCTCGGACTGCTTGCGCTGCTGTTCACCGGTGCCCTTGGCGTCTATACCGTGCTGGCGGAGCGGGCCTTCCGGAAGGACCTGAAGTCTTACCTGGGGACGTTATCCTATCGGGTGAAGAAGGCAGGCAACGACGTCATCTCAGAGCTGCCGTTCGGCATTATTATCTATAACGAAGAGAGCCATGTGGAGTGGCACAATCCTTATATTGCAGCGATGCTGGAGCAGGAGTCTGCCGTAGGGCAGCCGCTTGCGGACTTATTCCCGGTCCTGCAGAGCATGAAGGAGCAGGACGGTCCGATCCAGACGAATCTGGGTGAAGAGGTCTATGAGCTCATCAATAAGCCCAAGGAGCGCATTCTATACGTAAGGAATATTACGGAGCTCTGGGAGCTAGGGAAGCGGTACGAGGATGAGAAGCTGGCACTGGGCATTGTCATGATAGACAATCTGGATGAAGCGACCCAAGGGATGGATGATCATGCCCGCAGCGCACTTCTCTCCAAGGTCACCGCAGAGATTACGGAATGGGCACAGCGGTTCCAGCTGTATCTGAAGCGGCTGAACTCGGACCGATTCCTGCTAATTACGGATCAATACATGCTTGGACAACTGGAGCAGTCCCGATTCCTCATCCTGGATGAGGTAAGGGAGCTGGCCTGTGACTCGAAGATTCCAGTGACACTGAGCATCGGCTTCTCTGCAGGCGCAGAGAGCATCATCGAGCTTGGTCAATGGACCCAGACCAGTCTAGATATGGCGCTTGGACGCGGCGGCGATCAGGCTGCGATTAAGGTGGGCAGCCGCCAGTCCTTCTACGGCGGCAAGTCCGGCGCAGTAGAGAAGCGTACGCGGGTGAGAGCCCGCGTGGTTGCCCATGCGCTGCGTGACCTCATTAAGGAGAGCAGCAATGTCGTCATCATGGGGCACAAGATGCCCGACATGGATGCCATCGGGGCTGCCATCGGGGTGATGAAGGCGGCTCAAGTATTCGGCAAGGAAGCCTTCGTCGTACTGGAGGGAGTGAATCCTGCCATCCAGAGAATGATGGATATGCTGAAGGAAGACGAGAAGCTGATGAAGCGGTTCGTCTCCCCTGAGCAAGCGGGAACGCTCATCCATGATGATACGCTAGTCGTTGTCGTGGATACACACAAGGCCTCGATGGTGAAGGAGCCGCGGCTGCTGGCACAGGCAAGGCGTATCGTGGTCATAGACCATCACCGGCGCAGCGAGGAGTTCCTCGCGAATGCGCTGCTCGTCTACTTGGAGCCGTACGCATCCTCCACTTGTGAGCTGGTAACGGAGCTGCTGCAATATATTGCAGACCGTATCGTGCTCGAGGTGAATGAGTCCACCTCGCTGCTCGCCGGCATTACCGTAGATACGAAGAGCTTCTCCCTTCGTACCGGGGCTCGCACATTCGAGGCGGCCTCCTTCCTCCGAAGGAATGGCGCCGACTCGACGAAGATTCAGCGGATGCTGAAGGAGGATATCTCGGAGTACGTACGCAAGGCGGATATTATTAAGCATGCAGAAGTGGTCTACGAGCATGTTGCGATTGCGGTAACGGAGCCGGGGAAGAAGTATTCCCAGCTGATGATTGCCCAGACTGCCGATACGCTGCTCAACATGACGGGAATTATGGCATCGTTCGTCATCGGCGAGAGGCAGGATGGCTTAATTGGTATTAGCGCTCGTTCCCTGGGTCACATGAATGTACAGGTGGTCATGGAACGAATGGGCGGTGGCGGTCATCTGACGAATGCAGCAGCGCAGCTGGAAGGAACGACAGCCTCTGCTGCAGAGAAGCTTCGCAAGGTGCTCGATCATATTCATAAGGAAGAGGGGTTATTCGAATGAAGGTAATATTGCTTAAGGATGTTAAGGGACAAGGTAAGAAGGGCGACGTGAAGGATCTATCGGAAGGGTATGTGCGCAACTTCCTGCTGCCGCAAGGACTGGCTAAGCCGGCCTCAGACGGCAACCTGAAGACGCTGGAGGTGCAGAATGCCTCCGAGCAGAAGCGCAAGGAGAAGGAGAAGGAAGATGCTCAGGCGCTAGGCAAGCGTCTCGAGGAGATGACGGTTGTCATCACGACGAAGGCCGGGGAAGGCGGACGGTTGTTCGGCGCCGTCACCAGCAAGCAGATCGCAGAGGCGCTCGCGGCGAAGGGCATCAAGATCGACAAGCGCAAGATTGAGCTGGAGGATCCAATTCGTACACTCGGCGTGACGCAGGTGCCAGTGAAGCTGCATCCGGAAGTGAAGGCGAAGCTGAACGTGCAGACAGCCGAAGGATAAGATTGGCGGAAGCTTTTGCAACGGTGATGTGGTTAAATGGATAGATGCACTTGTACGGATATAATCAAGTTCAACTTAAGAAGGAGGGACCCCCATGAGTACAGAGCTGATGTTCGATCGTGTCCCGCCGCAGAATATGGAGGCCGAGCAAGCGGTTATCGGTGCCGTCCTGCTTCAAGCAGAAGCGCTCATTACGGCGATGGAACGGCTGCGCAGCGAAGACTTCTACGGCGTCTCCCATCAGAGAATATATGAAGCTATGATTCATCTGGCAGAGAATAATCTGCCTATCGACCTGGTTACACTAACCTCATATCTCAATGATCAGCAGCTGCTTGAAGAGATTGGAGGCGTCAGCTACCTAGCGAAGCTGGCCAACTCCGTCCCGACAGCGGCCAATGTGGATTATTACGCGCAGATTGTCGAAGAGAAGTCGCTCATGCGGCGGCTCATTCGAACGGCAACCGAGATTGTCACGAACGGCTATGCCGGCTCCGAGGATGTCAGCATCCTGCTCGGCGACGCGGAAGCGCGCATCATGGAGATCTCCAACCGGCGCTCCTCCAGCGGCTTCATCTCCATCCGAGATGTGCTGATGGAAGTGTTCGAGAAGGTGGAGATGCTCTATACGAACAAGGGCGGCTCGACGGGCATCCCTTCCGGCTTCACCGATCTGGACAAGATGACCTCGGGGTTCCAGCGCAATGACCTGATCATCGTAGCCGCACGACCTTCCGTTGGGAAAACAGCCTTCGCCCTCAACATCGCGCAAAATGTCGGCGTTCGAGCAGGCGAGACCGTCGCGATCTTCTCCCTCGAGATGTCCGCGGCCCAGCTCGTTCAGCGGATGATCTGTGCGGAGTCGAATGTCGACGCTGGCCGGATGCGGACAGGTTATCTCGAAGGCGATGACTGGGAGAAGCTGACGATGGCGATTGGCTCATTGTCGGAAGCGCAGATCTATATTGATGATACGCCGGGCATTACGGTAGCGGAGATTCGCGCGAAGTGCCGCCGGCTGAAGAAGGAACGCGGACTTGGCATGATTCTCATCGACTACCTGCAGCTCATCCAAGGGCGCGGCAAGGCTGGCGAGAACCGCCAACAGGAAGTATCCGAGATCTCGCGTACGCTGAAGCAGATTGCCCGTGAGCTGGAAGTTCCGGTCATTGCCCTGTCACAGCTGAGCCGGGGTGTCGAGCAGCGTCAGGACAAGCGTCCGATGATGTCAGACCTTCGGGAATCGGGATCGATCGAGCAAGATGCTGACATCGTAGCCTTCCTCTATCGGGATGATTACTACGACAAGGAATCCGAGAAGAAGAATATCATCGAGATTATTATCGCTAAGCAGCGTAATGGTCCGGTTGGAACGGTAGAGCTCGTCTTCTTGAAAAACTACAATAAATTCGTAAGCCTAGACAGATCACACGAAGAACCGTCTCAGGCCTCATAAATTCCGAACAATTGCATGGGCAGCCATGCAATTGTTCGCTTTTAGAATTGACTTCTCGCAAGAGGACTGCTACACTAATAATGCTGCTTTTTGACTTTAGTGCTGTGCCCTAGCAATGGGCGGTGAACAGACTAGGGCTTGTAAGCGGTAATTTTCGGTGTCTTCTATACACCGGACGGGGGTATGATTATGTCTACGGTTGTTGTTGTCGGTACACAGTGGGGAGACGAAGGAAAAGGCAAGATTACGGACTACCTGGCAGAGGGTGCCGACGTCGTCGCTCGTTACCAAGGAGGTAACAATGCCGGACACACCATTCTCATCGGCAATAAGAAGTATAAGCTGACTATGATTCCATCGGGTATCTTCAATAATGATAAATCCTGCATCATCGGCAACGGGATGGTTATTAACCCGCAAGCGCTGATTGAGGAAATTAACTATATTCATGACAATGGCTTCTCAACCGCCAACCTGAAGATCAGTGACCGCGCGCATGTCATCATGCCGTATCACCTGGTGCTGGACGGTCTGGAGGAAGAGCGTAAGGGCGACAACAAGATCGGTACAACTCGTAAGGGTATCGGTCCTTGCTACATGGACAAGGCGGCTCGTAACGGCGTTCGGATCGCAGATCTGATGGATGCTGAGGAGTTCGAGCTTCGCGTTCGCGCTCTCGTAGCCGACAAGAACCAAGTGATTCAGCAGGTGTACAGCGGCGAGACGCTTGATGCGGACACGATTATCCGTGAGTACTTAGAGTATGCTGAGGTGCTTCGTCCATACGTGACGGACACGTCCGTTATTCTGAATGATGCGATTGACTCTGGCAAAAAAGTGCTGTTCGAAGGCGCGCAAGGCGTCATGCTCGATATTGACCAAGGTACTTACCCGTACGTCACATCGTCCAATCCGTCCGCGGGCGGCGTATGCATCGGCTCGGGCGTAGGCCCTTCGAAGATTCAACAGGTAATCGGAGTAGCGAAGGCTTACACGACCCGCGTAGGCGATGGTCCATTCCCTACGGAGCAGATCAATGCCATCGGCGATCTGATTCGTGACAAGGGCCACGAGTACGGCACGGTAACCGGTCGTCCGCGCCGCGTAGGCTGGTTCGACAGCGTGGTCGTCCGCCACGCCCGCCGCGTGAGCGGCATCACGGGCTTGTCCCTGAACTCGCTCGATGTAATGAGCGGGCTTGAGACCGTGAAGATCTGCACCGCCTACAAGTATCGCGGTGAGCTGATTGAGCATTACCCGGCATCGCTGAAGATACTGTCCGAGTGCGAAGCGGTGTACGAGGAGCTTCCTGGCTGGGATGAGGACATCACAAGCGCGAAGACGCTGGACGATCTGCCAGTGAACACTCGCAAGTACTTGGAGCGTGTATCCGAGCTGACAGGCATTCCGATCGCGATCTTCTCCGTCGGCCGCAACCGTGAGCAGACGAACCCGGTTCGTCCGATTTACGAATAGAACGGAACAAGAGCAGAATAGTGGTTTTAGGGCAGCGCCGGTGGCGCTGCTCTTTTTTCCGTGCGTAGAAGTCGGGGATAGGTGGAACTGGTGCGCTGTAGAGTATCTTAAGTAACCTGGATTGGTAGCTGTAAGGGTCCTGACGACCCTTTGAGCATGAGAAGTAACCCAGATTGGCAGCTGTAAGGGTCCAGACGACCCTTGGAGCAAGCGAAGTAACCCAGATTGATAGCTGTAAGGGTCCAGACGACCCTTGGAGCACGTGAAGTAACCTAGATTGGCAGCTGTAAGGGTCCTGATGACCCTTGGAGCATGGGAGTTAACCTGGATTGGCAGCTGTAAGGGTCCTGACGACCCTTGGAGCACGTGAAGTAACCTAGATTGGCAGCTGTAAGGGTCCTGACGACCCTTGGAGCATGGGAAGTAACCTAGATTGGCAGCTGTAAGGGAGGGTCCTGACGACCCTTGGAGCACGGGAGTTAACCCAGATTGATAGCTGTAAGGGTCCTGACGACCCTTGGAGCACGGGAGTTAACCTGGATTGGCAGCTGTAAGGGTCCTGACGACCCTAGGAGCACGAGAAGTAACCCAGATTGGCAGCTGTAAGGGTCCAGACGACCCTTGGAGCAAGCGAAGTAACCCAGATTGGCAGCTGTAAGGATCCTGACGACCCTTGGAGCATGCGAAGTAACCTAGATTGGCAGCTGTAAGGGTCCTGATGACCCTTGGAGCAAGCGAAGTAACCCAGATTGGTAGCTGTAAGGGTCCTGACGCCCCTTGGAGCACGCGAAGTAACCCAGATTGGCAGCTGTAAGGGTCCTGACACCAGTTGCAGCAGGTAAGTTCGAGCAAGTTGTAAGGGCAGAGCAGGGCTGGTTAGCAACTTAAGACTGCTGGGCAGTCTTAAGTAGGATAATTGCGAGTATGAAGGTAGAGTTAAGACCGATGAGCGGTCTTAAGTGTCCAGTAGCTACCCTGATGTGAGGTCTCTAAGCAACTTAAGACCTGTAATTGGTCTTAACTGGGCAGATGATGAGCATGAAGAGGTGGTTAAGACCGCTGAGCAGTCTTAAGTGACCGCAAGAGTTCAGCAACCGCAAGTGTCCAACAATGGCAAGTGCTCATCAGTGCTGGCAAGTGCCGGCTAGCAATTCTTAACCTATGCTAGGGAATGGTTCATCCTACAGTTGACCATAATGGTAGTAGCAGATTATGGTAAGTGCTTCCTGCAACCTTGCAGGTGAGCGCAGCGCTGGAAGGAGTGAACGATATCATGTGGAAAATGGCCGGATGGCTCGCCAAAATTGTGGCAGCCGGGTTAATGATAAGCTTCCTGTCGATCTGGACGACAGGGTATATTGTGAACAGCTACGTTGAGACGCTGCTGAAGCAGTTCAACGTGCCGCTGGAAACGAAGCCATTCGCCCTGTCAGGCGTATGGGGAAATCTATGGGGCGCAGGTGGGAATGAACATGCCAGCGGTGCAGATGATAAGGTCGGCGGCGATGAGGGTGCAGTAGGTGGAACGGCGGGCAATGGAGGTGGAGAGTCCGCAGTTGGCGGGACGGCGAACGATGGCAGTAGTGGGTCGACAGATGGTGGAACGGCGGGCAACGACGGTGAAGATTCCGCAGATGACGGAACAGCAAGCGGAGCAGCGGGCGACGGAGACGCATCAACAGATGACGGAGATGCATCAGCTAACGGAACGGGAGACGGCGCAGATACCGACGATCACGGCACAGCGTCCGGAGACGGAGATACGCCACCGGTTGCGATTGACGCCTTCCAGGATGAGGAGCAGGATCCGCTGACCGGCATCGGCGGAGGCTCGGGGCCGAAGGCGAACAGCGGCGCGACTCCGAGCTCGTCACCGACTCCGAATGGAGAGAGCGCCGGGACTTCCGGCACGGATCCGAAGGACACGGAGACCGCGGTGTCGGCCGAGGACCTGAATGATGTGAAGAACGAGATGTCCAGCGAGGACAAGGACCGGCTGTTCGCCTTGCTCATGACGAAGCTGCCGCAGGAAGCGTGGCAGAGCATCTCCACCTATGCCGAGAATGGGCTGACGAAGGACGAATTGACGAACGTTCAGCAGATCATGGCACAGCACTTGAACAAGGAAGAATACGAGCAGATGATGGACATTCTGAAGAAATATTAATCGTTTGCAAAGGCCGATAAGGTTGCCCCTCTCAGAAAGGCTGTGTTACAGTAGTAGACGAGTAATCCCCCTAACCGGGATTATTCGTCTTTTTTCTGCTTCCACAGGAGCAGCAACTCTAGCACTATATCTACTAGAAGTTCATAGTTGAGAAGGAGACGATCATGACCGTTTTCAGGAGTAATGGTCGGATTCGGAAGGCATGGGACGGTACCGTCCAATACTTCCGTGGTAACCGATCGCAAGACTTGAAGGGCACGACCCAGCAGCACTCAGAGCCAGCCGCTGCCACGCCAATCTGGCGGAGCAAGAAGGCTGTCATCGCAGGAGGAGCGCTGGTGATCCTAGCAGCAACGGGAATTGGCGGATTCCAATACGTACAAGCGAACACAGTTGATTATTACCAGGTATATAGGAATGGATCTGCCATAGGTACCGTAAGCAAGCCGGAAGATGTGGAGCAGATGCTCGCACAGAAGACCGATCAGGTGAAGGAAGCGAACGCTGGATTGCAGATGGTCGTCGAACCAGGCGACATCACCTTCGAGCCGAAGAGTGGGTACAAAGCCGTACCAGCTACAGAAGCGACGCTCACCCAGCTGTCGGAATTAGTCGAATCGCATGCGATCGGCGTAGAAGTGAAGGTGAACGGCAAGGTCGTCGGCGTCGTGAAGGACCAAGCGACCGCAGATGCGGTGTTGGCACGCGTACAGACGAAGTTCGCGCCATCGCTGGCGAAGACGAAGCAGCTGGCTCAGCAGGTGCGGACGATGTCCTACAGCACTGGCGCAAGCAAGGTCAAGCCAGAGCAGAAGAAGGCAGCCCCGCCCGAGGCAACGAAGCCCGGTCGTCAGATGACGGAGGTCGCGTTCGTCGAGAAGGTGCAGATGGGGGAAGCTGAGATTGATCCGGCGAAGATCAAGGATGCCGAAGAAGTGTACAAGCTCCTCATTCAAGGCAGCGTGAAGCCAACGAAGTACACGATACAGGAAGGCGATTGCATCGGATGCATCGCACAGAAGTTCAATATCTCTCCTCAAGTGATCTACGAGAACAACCCTTGGATTGTGGACGACCAGATTAAGGCCGGCGATGTGCTGGACCTGACGGTGCTGCAGCCTGAGGTGACGGTGAAGACGGTAGAGAATGTGACGGAGAGCGTGACGATTGAAGCTCCGCAGGAGATTCGCAAGAATGCCGCGATGAAGCTTGGTGAGTCCAAGACGATTCAGGAAGGCGTAGACGGCGAGAAGCATCTTACATACCGCGTGGTGAAGCAGAACGGTTATGAGATGAGCGAAGACTTAGTATCTACGAAGGTCGTCAAGGAAGCGATCCCTACCATCATCCTGAAGGGAACGAAGGTGATTCTAGGCGAGGGCAGCGGTCGATTCGCGATGCCGGTAGCCGGCGGAAGAATCTCCTCCAAGTTCGGCCAGCGGTGGGGCAAGCTGCACAAGGGGATTGACCTGACAGGCAGCCGCAGCATTCTAGCCGCGGACAACGGAGTAGTCGAGTTCGCAGGCAAGAAGAATGGGTACGGCATGACTGTTATTATTAATCACAAGAACGGCTTCAAGACCTTGTACGGACATATGAGCTCGATTAATGTGAAGCGCGGAGCAACGGTCGGCAAGGGTGCGAAGATTGGCGTGATGGGCAGCACAGGGCACTCGACTGGCGTTCATCTGCACTTCGAGATCTACAAGAATGGTGTACTGAAGAACCCATTGTCTTATCTATAGATTCCTATACGAGGGGGCATCGCCACACAGCCAAGGCTGGAGCGATGCCCCCTCTTACATTCCTGCTCAGACGGCCTCAAGGTTGGTGGAACTTTCATTGTGAACTATACGACAGCCTATGGTAAAATAATAGCAACGAAAATAGGACAAGCGAACAGGCGGTGTTACGATGCACGGTAAAATTCTAGTGGTCGACGACGAACAGCCGATTGCCGATATACTGAAGTTCAACCTGGAGAAGGAAGGGTACCAGGTTATCTGCGCCTTTGACGGCGGCGAGGCCGTACGCCTCGCCTTCGAGGAGCAGCCGGATCTGATGCTGCTCGATCTCATGCTGCCGGTCAAGGACGGCATGGATGTATGCCGCGAGGTACGAGCGAAGCTGCACATGCCGATCATTATGCTGACGGCGAAGGACACCGAGATCGACAAGGTGCTTGGCCTGGAGCTGGGCGCAGACGACTATGTGACGAAGCCCTTCTCGACGCGCGAGCTGCTGGCGCGGGTGAAGGCGCATCTGCGCCGCCAGCAGAAGGCGGATTCCGCAGCCGGAAGCGCAGATCATGCAGGCGATGCGGGGGATGAGAAGCAGGGCTTGCAGATCTTTAACCTTTTTATCGATACGGATATGTACGTGGTCAATAAGGATGGCGTGCCGCTCGATCTGACGCACCGGGAGTATGAGCTCGTTCACTATATGGCGCGCAACAGCGGTAAGGTGATGACTCGGGAGCATCTGCTGCAGGCAGTGTGGGGCTTCGAATACTTCGGCGACGTGCGGACGGTCGATGTGACGATTCGCAGGCTGCGGGAGAAGATTGAGGATGACCCGAGCCGTCCGGAATATATACTGACGAGGCGCGGCCTCGGCTACATGATGCGCAATCCGAAGTCGGGAGGCTTCGGGTACGGATGATCGGCAGACGGTTCTTCCGCACCATCCAGGTGAAGCTCGTCATCATCTATCTGCTGCTCATCCTCGTGGCGATGCAGCTCATCGGCGTCTACTTCATCTCCACGGTGAAGGCGTCGCTGACGGACAACTTCACGCAGAATCTACGAGATCAGACGGGGATCCTATCGAAGTTCGCTGCGCAGAAGCTGTCTGACAGCAGCCAGGGGACGGAGAACGGGGACAAGATGCGAGAGGAGCTCGGGCTGTTCGTGCAGAACCTGTTCTCCATCAGCGGCGCGGAGGTGCAGGTGCTCGATCTGAACGGCAAGCTGCTGGCCACGTCCCTGCAAGCGCATCAGTCCTACATCGGGCAGAAGAATACGTCTCTAGCGGTCACCCGCGCGCTTCATAATATACGGAACAATGAGGAAGAGATTATAGACGAGGATGGCCTTCGCAAAAAAGTGATAGCCGAACCAGCCCTCACCTCCGGCGGCAAGGTCGTCGGGGCGGTGTACGTCGTCGCGTCGATGAAGGACCTCTATCAGACGGTGGATCAGGTGAACCGGATCTTCATCTCCGGTACGCTCATTGCCCTGGGGCTGACGGGTGCGCTCGGCATTATACTCGCCCATACCATTACAAGCCCAATTAAGGGACTGACCAGACATGCTGCTGCCATGGCAGATGGGAGATTCGATCTGAAGGTGCCGGTGCTGGGCGATGATGAGATCGGCAGGCTCAGCTATGCCTTCAACGACATGACGATTCGGCTGAAGGAAGCCTTGTCGGTCAACGAAGAGGAGAATGAGAAGCTGCTCTCCGTCCTCTCGAATATGAGCGATGGTGTGGTGGCGGCGGATGAGAATGGCCGCGTCATCGTCTGGAACCGCCGCGCGCTGGAGCTGTTGAACCGGAAGAGCTGCGAAGGCTGCGACATCGGCGAGCTGCTGGGCCTGCCCAAGGCTGAGACCGAGGAGCTGCTGCAGGGAGGGGAACAGACGCTCATCGTAGCTAGAGACAACGAAGAGGACTTAGAGGATGAAGAGACGATTATGCGGGTGAACTTCCGCTCGATTCGCCGCCGGGACAAGGGGCTGACCGGTACGATTGCCGTCCTGCAGGACATTACCGAGCAGGAGAAGCTCGAGCAGTCCCGCCGCCAATTCGTGGCGAACGTCTCCCATGAGCTGCGCACTCCTCTGACGACGATCAAGAGCTATGCAGAGGCGCTCGATGACGGCGCGCTGGAGGAGAAGGAGCTGTCCGAGCGATTCGTTGGGGTCATTCGGAATGAGACGGAGCGGATGATTCGTCTCGTCACCGATCTGCTCCATCTGTCGAGGCTGGACTCCAATCAAGCGCCGCTCAGACGCAGAGAGACGAATATTCATGAGATGCTCGATGAGGTCGCAGACCGGTTCTCCTTCCAGCTCAGGCAGAAGGCGATACGCGCCCATGTGCGTGTCGAGCGAGGACTAACGACAGCTTGGCTCGATCGCGATCAGATTGACCAGGTGCTGGACAATCTGTTCTCCAATGCGATCAAGTACACGCTCGATGGAGGACAGATTGAAGTGTCGGCGCGCAAGCAGAATGACGAAGTGATGGCGATCAGTGTGAAGGATACGGGCATAGGCATTCCGAACAAGGATCTGGGGCGAATCTTCGACCGATTCTATCGGGTGGACAAGGCCAGATCACGGAATATGGGAGGTACGGGACTAGGCCTCTCTATTGCCCGGGAAATCGTCAAGGCACACGGAGGAACGATCGCTCTGGAGTCCGAGTACAACGAAGGAACGACGGTCACCTTCACCTTGCCGCTGCTCCATGAAGAGGCGGTGCTTGCCTAATGGAGAGATTGAAGACGATTGCGCTCATTCTGCTCGTCGCGTTAAGCCTCGTACAGAGCTACCTGCTCGCATACAGCATGCCAGGGCTAGGCGCAACGGTGCGAGTGGAGCAGGATTATGTCAACACCGAGCCGCTAGGGCCGGCGGAGGATGTGGATAGCGTTGTTTTCCCCGAGGAGCTGATTCTGCACTTCGGCAACAAGCGACATTCGGTGCTTCGCCCGGAATCGACGTTCTACAACCAGATCTACCGTATGATTCAGGGGCGGGAGTTCAAGGGATTCCAGCGCCGGCCGTCCAATGTGCTGAATTGGCAGTTGGTGCGGGATGAGCATGTTGGCATCGAGCTGCGCTTCGGAAGCGGGGTTCCGGTCGATCTGCTCCGCAAGACGCAGGCGATGAAGCTCGACGGCGATCTGCTGTTCCTGAATGAAGTGATTGACCGCATCTGGATCTACAAGGAGAAGGGAAGCGAGGAGGTACGGACGTACTTCTTCAGCGCGGATGGACAGATGGTGTTCGAGTCGGTCCGGGCGGATCTCACCGTTCGAGATGTGGAGAATTATGTCGGCTTCGGCGAATACCAGACGCTGTATGATGCGACAGCAGACGGCATCTATGTCCCGGTTAAGCCGGTCCAGGCGGTGCAGATTACGGTCCCCTATGAGACCTACTCGCCGGAGCTGATGCAGCGGAACCTATTCTTCGACCCGAGCACGACGAGAGCGATTGAGGATCGGAACGGGTCGCGAATCTATACGGACGGCAAGCGCGGCTTGCAGGTGGAGCAGGACGGCAAGTGGATCTCGTACACCGACCCCGCTGCTCCGCAGAATAGTGATAATCAGATGACGGACAACGTCTATGCGTCGGTGGACTTCATTAACGACCATGGCGGCTGGGACGGCAAGCATCGGTTCATCTATCCCGGTGCGGACGCGAAGGGACAGACCGTCATCTTCCAGCAGTATTATGATCAATATCCAGTCCTGCAGCAATCGACATTCAACTACGGCTATATGAAGCTGGTGCTGCAGCAGGGTGCTGTGACGGAATATGGCCGATCCCTAATCACGATCGGTCAAGCCGAGGACAAGCGCGAGCTTCGCTGGCTGCATGGCGGCGACTTGCTGAGGCAGGCACTGGCGAATTACAGCCGCCGGGCGGATGTCGAATCGCTGTATCCTGCGCTGCAAGCCCGGTTCACCGGTACGGAGGAGAAGAAGATGGTGTTCGTGCCGGTATGGGCTGTACGGCTGGAGGACGGCACGCAGGATATGCTGCTGGAAGCCTACCCGACAGGGTTCGATGCAGGAGCACTGGCAGCCTCCGAGGAGGAAGCAGAGGAAGCGGAAGTGCCGGCAGAGAGCGGCTCTGTAGATGGCATAGCAGGCGGATTAGCGGGAGGTGAGGGCTGATGGATTGGAGACGAGCGAAGAGTATTCTGATCTTCTCCTTCCTGCTGCTGAACCTGCTGCTGGGCTATCAGCTATGGCTCGACATTCGTGAGCAATTCGATGCGAGCGTGACGACGGCGGAGCTGCCGCCGGAGACGCAGAGCATTATGAAGGAGAAGCGGATTCAGCTGAAGGCGAGTCTGCCGGTGGAGACGCCTGCGCTGCAGGATGTGACGTACCGGTACAAGGCGGACGGACCGCCGGAGGCGAGAGTGAAGCATGAGCTGGCGGAGCCGGTGGATAGTAAGGTGATCTTTTCACCCGTGAAGGATATGCTGAAGGCGTTAAGCGGACAGATCCCGGATCTGGCCAAGTATGAATATGACCCCAATGTAAGAAGCGACAAGGTATTCGTCCTCTACCGGATGAACGAGGGGCTGCCAATGTTCAAGGTGAAGCTGGAGCTGTACTACAGCAATCAGAAGATTACCTCGTACAGTCAAGACACGGCAGAGCTGACGGGGACGGTGAAGGGGAAGCAAGAGCAGGTGCTGCCGGCCTCCAAGGTAGCGGCTAACCTGATCGAGAATCATCTGGCGGACGGTGCGATCATTACGAATATCCGGCTGGGCTATCATGGGCAGATCTTCGATTCGGAGACACAGCTTGCGGCGCCCTCCTGGCGGGTACTATTAGATAGCGGGGATATCTACTATGTGCACGCGATCAGCGGGAAGGTCGTGAAGGATAATGATGCACCGGAGGCAGAGCGGCCATAACGGGGAGCAGGAAGGACAGGACGATAGACATGGGATTATCATTCACTGTACTGGCCAGCGGCTCGACCGGCAACGCGACGATTGTCCGTAATGGAGAACGTACGGTGCTGGTGGACGCGGGGCATAGTGCTAAGAAGTTAGAGGAGCTGATGCGGGAGCGGGGAGTAGCAGGCCATCATCTGGATGCGCTCTTCGTCACGCATGAGCATTCCGATCATATTAAGGGACTTGGCGCCTTCGCGCGCAAGTACGAGCTGCCGGTGTACGCCAATGCGGCCACATGGGAAGCGATGGAGCGGCATGTGGGCAAGCTGGATCCGGACAAGTGCATACGAATGGAGACTGGGGAATGTATCGACTTCGGGACGATGCAGGTGCAGTCCTACGCGATCTCGCATGATGCGGCAGAGCCTGTCGGCTACACGTTCACGGATCAAGGCGTTAAGCTGAGTCTGGCAACGGACCTTGGATATGTGAGCGACAAGGTGAAGCGGCAGATCATCGATTCCGATGTGCTCGTGCTGGAGTCGAACCATGATACGGAGATGCTGCGCATGGGCCGTTATCCTTGGAATATTAAGCGGCGGATCCTGAGCGACATCGGGCACTTATCCAATGTAGCGGCGGGCGAAGCGCTCTGCGAGCTGATGACGGATCGGACCAAGAGAGTATATCTGGCTCATCTGAGCCTGGATCACAATCAGATGGACCTGGCCAAGCTGACGGTTCGTTCTGTTTTGGAGAACAACGGAATATTTTACAAGCAAGAGGACTTCCCGCTTAGGGAGACGTATCACGACCGGCCTACCGAATGGGATGAGGTACACAAGAAGAGCTCTTAGAGGGGGCGATGTTCAGAGGCAGCGGGCTTGCGCCAGGCAGCGATCGTAGATTCCAGCTCGGAGTCCAGCGCTTCGGCCTTCAGAGCCAGCTCTTCCTTCGAGAGAATTCCCTTCTCTACCAGCAACTCTAGCATCGCGCCGAGCGTTAGTATAGTATGATAGTGGTCATCCTTCAGGTCAGCGAG
This sequence comes from Paenibacillus sp. GCM10023252, assembly GCF_042653305.1. Classification (NCBI taxonomy): domain Bacteria; kingdom Bacillati; phylum Bacillota; class Bacilli; order Caryophanales; family Paenibacillaceae; genus Paenibacillus; species Paenibacillus sp. GCM10023252. Next base: position 68,393 of record NZ_JBHSHW010000028.1, on the reverse strand, counting down.
CTTCGCTGCCAGCTGTACGTGCTCCCAGGATGAGGGGGACTTGGACTTGATCATAGGAAATAATTCGCTCCTTCCACTAGTAACTCTATTATTATTCTAGTCTAATCTTCCGAAAACATTCCTAGAACCGCAGAAAATTATTCCAATCTACAACTAGCGTTAACGGCTGTCGCTGACCTCTGGCGGCATGCGCGGCGCAGTTACCAATAAATTCTTGATGTCCGGGGCATCGAGAGGAGCGAATGGCAATGAGCTTGTTCAGAGACGACTTCTATTCCACCAAAGTATCCAGACGCACACGCACGATGGGGAAAACCGGCCTAACCTACAGTTCCAAGAGGAACAGGGGCGGCTGGTCAACGGTGCGCATCGCCTTCCTGTCATCGTTCACGAGCGCAATCGCGGCGATGCTGTTATTCGGCGTATTCTTCGGAACGGGCAGCGGCGGGATCGGCAGCAGCGGGGGCGTGAGGACGACGGCAGCCTCTCTGCAGGCGGGAGATCCGCTGGAGCGGACGATTCAAGCGGCAGCGAAGGTGCGGCCAGCGGTGGTGAGCGTCATTAATGAACAAGCGATGGCGCTTGGCATGGATGAAGCAGCGGAGGGTGCTGAAGAGGGAACCCTGGAGGAAGCGGGCGTCGGTTCAGGCGTCATCTACAAGAAGAGCGGCGGCAAGGCACTCATCATTACGAACTATCATGTCGTTGCGAATGCGGCAGCTGTGAAGGCGGTGCTGATGAACGGTGAGAAGCGGGAAGCTAAGGTCGTCGGCAAGGACCAGATCACCGATCTGGCCGTGCTGGAGATTGATGCGGCTGGCATCGATGTCGTAGCCGAGATCGGCGACTCCCAGAAGCTTCGCGCCGGCGAGTTCGTCATGGCGATCGGCAATCCGCTCGGGCTGGGCGACTCGCTCACGATGGGCATCGTCAGCAAGACGCGCCAGATCGTCCCGGTGTCGCTGAACCAGGACGGCGTCTACGACTGGGAGCAGGAGGTCATCCAGATTGATGCCTCGATTAACAACGGCAATAGCGGTGGACCGCTCATCGATATGAACGGCCGAGTAGTCGGCATCAACTCGATGAAGGTCGCCGACCTCGGCGTAGAGGGCATCGGCTTCGCCATCCCGATGGCGAATGCTCAGCCGATCGTTAATAGCTTAGTTGAGCATGGCAAGGTGCCTCGTCCTTACATCGGCGTGTACACATTGGATCTGGAGCAGTACTGGGCTCAGCAGGGGATGCTGGAGGGGTCTGAGGGTGCTGAAGCGGGATCGGACGTCGAGGGAGATGGCGGAGAGCAGGATAAGGATGGGGACGGCAAGGATGATGGCGCTGAGGGCGATGAGGGGTCGAATAGGGATGCATCCGAGCTGAAGCTGCCGGATGAGGTGTTCGACGGAGTAATCGTGCTGGAAGCGTCCGGACCGGCGAAGAAGGCGGGCCTCGAGTTCAACGATGTGATCGTGAAGCTCGATGGCAAGAGCATCGGCAGTACCCTGGAGCTGCGCCAGTACATCTACGCCAACAAGAAGATTGGCGACGAGCTGGAAGTGACCTACTTCCGCGGCGGCAAGGAGCAGACGGTGACTCTGAAGCTGGCGGAGAAGGAAGAGGAGAAGTAGAGTTATGGGCCGGGGCTAGTAATAGACCGCGTTCCGCTGTAGAATAAGTGTGCTTTTCGCAGGGCTTTGATGTATGGGCGGTCAGCTGGTGCGGAAGGATAGGAATAACTATATTAAGACACAGAAGAGGGTTAGGGCAGATCTATGTATTGTGTATGCAAGGAACATGTGGAATTGGCAATTGATAAGTTCGTGGACGACTTCGAGGATGCGCCGGATATTGTGGACCTGAAGGAGACCAAGTTCGCGGACTGGGATCCTCCGGTGAAGTGTGAGCTGTGCGACGACCACGCGACGTTCTTGGTGGTGTAGGATGCACATTCAGATCGCCGCGGTCGGGAAGCTGAAGGAGAAGTACTTAACGCTTGGCATCGCAGAGTATGCCAAGCGGCTCGGGCCCTACGTGAAGCTGACGCTCACGGAGGTGCCCGATGAACGAGCGCCGGAGACGATGAGTCCGGCGGAGGAAGTGCAAGTGCGCGAGCGAGAGGGCGAGCGGCTTCTAGCGCAGCTGAAGCCGGACGCGCACGTGGTCGCGCTTGCCCTTGATGGTGAGCTGTGGTCGAGCGAGGATCTCGCTGCACAGCTTGATAAGTTAGCCACGTATGGGCGGAGCCACGTGGCTTTTGTCATTGGCGGGAGCACGGGCCTCGCTCCCGCTGTGTTGGCGCGCGCCCAGCAGAAGCTCAGCTTCGGGCGCATGACGCTCCCGCACCAGCTGATGCGCCTGGTGCTGCTCGAGCAGGTGTACCGCGCGGTGAAGATTAATAGGGGAGAACCGTACCACAAGTAGAGTGGAGCGAATTTTTGGATCTCCCTTGGGGGTAAAGTATGTATTATATATGTGTGTATGCTTCGGGGGGAGGGGTAGACTATGGGCGATATATGTACCATTTTGTTTCAAGTTAATATTAATCTCGATTTAGACTCATTTAGGGACAAGCTTGTCAATAAAGACTTTTTTCCTGGGGCCGTAACAATTAACACATTGGAGAATCAGATAAGTCAAATAACAACCAGTTTTGAAGACACTATTGAAATAAGATATGGTTCACTGGTTTATAAGTTTAATCAAAATAACATGGGGTTTATTAGAATTAATCGGGGGTGGATTGATTTTTTAACTTTTCCGCCAACGACAGAAATCACGAGGGAAATATGCCTTGAAGCAATGGAGTATTTCAAAAGCAAGGAAGCTATATATTTGTCTGATATGTATAGTTTTGATTACTTTTATAGTAAATTAAGTTGGTCCGATCTGAAAAAGTCACTTGCGAGAAGATTAGGCCCACCTCCTCAAAGCATAGGGGAGATATACAAGGAATATGAGGAGCATATTGAAGCTGCAGGATATTTTATAGAGATAAGGTAAGTCAATATGTAACTCGTTGAACAAAGCGAGAAAAGATTAGGCCATCCGTATAGGGTGGCCTTAAAACTAGACGTTACAGACAGTGCGGAGAGCTTTATCATAGGTAACGGCAAGTTTTAAGAACAAACTGACTTTTCCGTGCAGGAAATGCACGGCAGTCTTATCTAATCGGCGTTAAGATTGATCTCGAAGGGAGGGATTTTCGATGGATTGGTTGGGCAGGATGAACAACGCCATGGATTATATTGAATCTAATCTAGCTGATGATATCTCCTATGATCGAATAGCGCAGTTCGCCTGTTGTTCTACTTATCATTTTCAACGGATGTTTCCGTTCATTACTGGAGTAACGTTATCGGAGTACATCCGCCGTCGCCGGTTGACATTAGCAGCCTTCGAGCTGCAGACAACCGATGCGAAGGTCATTGATGTGGCTATGAGATATGGATACGAATCGCCGGAGGCGTTTGCACGGGCGTTCAAGAATCTCCATGGGATTGTTCCGATAGCCGCACGTGATACAGGAGTTGCGCTCAAGGCCTATCCTCGGATGTCCTTCCATATCTCAATAAGAGGAGATGTCGAGATGAATTACAGAATTGAAGAGCGAGGTTCTTTTGAAATGTTCGGAGTCTATGGCCTAATCCATTCGGAACAGCAAACAGCATTCGCCGAGGTTCCTCCATTCCGCAAAAAATGTGATGATGATGGCAGCGTTGATCTTATGAACGGCGTACTAGGACGTTTTGGAGACAACAATTTACACGCCGCTCTGTATGACCATACTAAAGAATCCTTCAAGTACATGGTTTGTTATTATTTACCGAAGGGACTTGAAGTACCGGATAGATTTACGACCCTCTCTATCCCGGCCTCAACGTGGGCGGTATTCCCTGAGCCGAAGTGTGATATGCAGAAGATATGGGAACGTATCTATTCCGAGTGGTTTCCAACATCCGAATACGAACAAGTTGAGGGACCAAGCTTCGAAATGTATTATGGCATGGCGCGGCACGGAAATGAAACCGGGGAAATATGGATACCTGTGAAGAAAAAATAATCCGTAGAAAAATCGAAAGTGGGGCCATCCGGCGAAGGATGGCTTTAAAACTTGCGTTATAGAGCACTTATAGGGATACAACAGAAGAGTAAGCAGATTGTTTCGTTATTAATGTTCAGGATGTAAACGAGTCGATTGAATCGACATCCCCAGCCCCGGCAGCTGCTGGAGGTTAAACATTCATACTTTTGACCAGGCCATTCTATGCGGAATGGTCTAATTGCTTTGCTTTTGACACAGACGAGGGTTAGGGCAGATTTATGTATTGTGTATGCAAAGAACATGTGGAATTGGCAATTGATAAGTTCGTGGACGACTTCGAGGATGCGCCGGATATTGTGGACCTGAAGGAGACCAAGTTCGCGGACTGGGATCCTCCGGTGAAGTGCGAGCTGTGCGACGACCACGCGACGTTCTTGGTGGTGTAGGATGCATATTCAGATAGCCGCGGTCGGGAAGCTGAAGGAGAAGTACTTAACGCTTGGCATCGCAGAGTATGCCAAGCGGCTCTGGCCCTACGTGAAGCTGACGCTCACGGAGGTGCCCGATGAACGAGCGCCGGTATCGGGGGGGGGGACCTTATCATTAGTTTCGGGAAATTTTAACATTAGTAGTTGATGTCTATATCCCAAGGGAGTATTATTTCCATTAGGAGGGGATTATGTGAGTATTTTAAAAAACCCATTTTTGATAGCAGCTGTTGAGAAAATTGCACTCCGAGCTGAGTACAGAGATACAAGTCCTAATATATATATTGATAATGGGCAAATATCCAAATTGAATAGCGATGATAATCAAATTATTTATGGTCGCCGTGGTACGGGAAAAACACATCTCCTGCAGGCATATCAATCAAACCCAAAACGAAAAACACTCCCTGTTTACATGGATTTACGTAAAACCTTGGATGCTCCAGTTAAGCAAGAATCCCAGCCTGAAGTAGCAAGTATTGTCTCGTTAAAGTGCTTTCAACAGATAGTCACTATTCTAGCTGAGACATATCAACTTTATCTTGATAAGCTAATTAGGTCTGACGAGTACAGTATTGAAGGGACACCAGATGTAATTATTGATTTAATCGCTCGCTTAGTTGATTTAGCAAAAGGTGAATGGCAAATGGCAGAGTTAATAGAGCACTCTGATTCATTTGCTATGGAAAGAAGTAATACAGACGTAGAAGGGTATAACGGTAAAGTGATTGCATCTAAATCACCAACTCTAGAACTTGGAATTAGTAATACATCGACAAGCCAACAAAAAGAAAATTTGAATACGGCATCCAAGTTAAAGGGAGAACTTCGCTTGCCGTTTTCAAAAATAATATCTACATTGGAAGAGATTAATAGAAACTTATCTCTCACACGAACAGTACTCCTATTAGATGAATGGTCTACGTTACCACTTGATATACAGCCTTATCTTGCAGAGTGGCTTAAAAGATCATTTATGGCTTCACCCAAATTCACTTTAAAACTTGCTTGTATTAGATACCAATCAAACTTCAGTTTTAATAGTCAATCATCCAAAGTTGGTTTTGAAGTTGGCGGGGATATATTTGTTGGTGTTGACCTTGATGACATTCTTGTTTTTGATAAAAACAAAAGTGCTGTTACCTATTTTTTCGCTAGGTTATTATATAACCACTTAACCGATGCACATAGTATATTGGCCGATCCAGAAGGAAATCAATCGAGATTTACAAATGATATTTTCTCAGAAAGAAGAGCATTTGAAGAACTGATAAAGGCAAGTGAGGGGATTCCACGTGATTTTCTCTATATATTCACAAGCTCATTTAGAAAATCTCAGGAACACCCAACTTGGAAGTCCATTGGTGTTCCTGCCATTGTTGACTCCGCAAAAGATTTTTTTCACCGTGATAAATTAAGGGATGCAAAACCAGAATTACAAGAAATCATGGAAACGCTAGTTCGTGAGGTGATCAAACATAGAAAAGTTAAGGCGTTTTTGGTTCCACAAAGGTTATCGTCAAGTATAACTTTGCAAGAATTAATGACTGCTCGTTTACTACATAGATGGCATGTGGGTTATGCTGCAAAAAGTGGAGAAGTAGGTGAAAGATATGACATATATGCAATAGATTACGGTGCGTATGTAGACCTTAGGGAGACAAGCATTGGTAGAGAGTTAGAGGAGTCTATGTTTGAGGATCAGTACGATGTTGGGGATGTTCCTCCAACAATAGATAAGCGAGCGGTTAGGCACATAGTTTTGGATGAACAATTATTGGAAAAGTTTGATCAAATTCTCGAGGGTTCGATTGAATGTCCAAAATGTAGTACAAGATTTAGCGCCAAACAAAGAAGTTTCATTATAAAAAGGCTTTGTCCTAATTGTTTTGAACATGTATCTATATAAGATATAGGGGCTGACTCAAGAGTAGTGTGTTCATTTGAGGAGACAGATCGCTAGATGAAATAGTAATAAAAACAAAAATGGCAATATAGCAGGATATCTCTTAATTGCATTTTTTGTTTTCTGTCTATTGCGGCCTTCTTAAGCAAATTGTGGGCAAGCAAAGCCACCCGACCTCGCTTTGGAGCTTCTCTCATACCTGCCTGTCAAATGATTATGATGTTAGATAGGAATTGACCTGCCAAGAAGAAACTGGCTTCGGATGCGCGAAGCCTGTTTCTTTTTTTATAGGGGTAACCCAACCAACTCGAACTACAATCCCCCAAACCAGACATGAACAACCCACCACACGAATACAGTGATAACAGTGAGAGATAGATTCTATATCTTATGGAGGGTTGATATGAGAAGAAAACATCGAATCTCTACCTTGCTTGTGGTCGTCATGCTCGTCGTGTCTGGATTGGGACTAGCCGGGTGTTCAAATGGCGGCTCAGGGAAGGAAATTGCGGTGATGGTGCCGAGCGCGGATCATGGGTGGACGGGGGCTGTGCTGACCTATGCGCAGGAGAAAGCCAAGCAGTTGAACGAGGACAGCAAGGTGAAGGAGAAATACAACGTAAAGGTGTACGCGGCGAAGGATGTAGAGGATCAGATCAAGCAAGTGGATGACCTGCTGACGAAGTCGGACAGCATCGGAGGCATTGTTATTCTGCCCTACGACAACGGTCTGCAATCGACGCTTGAGAAGATTGCCGCGGCGGACATTCCCTTCGTGCAATTCGATCGCGTCATCGCAAGCGGGATCATCGATGAGAAGGTGGTCTCGAACGTGAAGGGGGACAATGAGGGCGTCGGCTATGAGACGGCAAAGCGGTTCATCGAGAAGGGGCTGACCAAGGACGATTATGTGTATGAGATGATTGGCGACAATTCGTCGGTGCCGGAGCTTCGCTCGAACGGATTCCGGAAGTACCTGACGGAGCAGGGCTGGACGAAGGAAGAGATCGACAAGACGGTCGTGAAGTCCGCCGCAACCGGCTGGAGCCGGGATACAGGGAAGGAGCTGTTCGAGACATGGTTCAACAGCTCGCAGCTCGACACCTCCAAGGAGAACTGGATCTACACCCATGATGATGAGATTGGCGTCGGTGTGCTGGAATCGTTGAACGGATCCGCCCTGGATGCTGGTAAGAAGGAGGCCTTCTTGAAAAGCCTAAAAGCACTCAGCGCCTCCTCCGGTCTTGCCGAGATGTATGCGATTTTGAAGGATAAGCATCAGACGATTCAGCGTCCGTCCTCGTTCGACATCTTCTCCGTGACGTACGATCCGGCGATGATTCAAGAGGCTATGCAGGTACTCGCGGACTCCTTGACGGGCAACGGGGATATTGAGAAGGACCACGTCATTCCGGTCAAGGTCGTCGATGCGAGCAATGTCGCGGACTTCAAGGCGTTCGGCACCTACGACGAGAAGTAAAGGAAGATGACGCACCGCTCGCAGGCTTTAAGGAGCTTGTGAGCGGTCGTTCCAATAGAGGATTAGGCCTTTATATATTCACCGCGAGACGAGCTTGGCCGACCAGCGGATGGCGGCAAGCCGTTTACGCTCCCACCCGAACAGGAATAACGGAGGGCTTATGGAGCTGCTGAAGATGGATGGTATCAGCAAGGTTTTCTACGGGGTAACCGTACTCGACGGGGTTGGTCTGACTGTGGGCGAGGGGGAAGTGCACGCCTTGCTAGGGGAGAATGGAGCGGGCAAGTCCACCTTAATGAACATTCTGGCTGGGGTACATAGCAAGGATAGCGGAACGATTCACTACAACGGGAAGGAAATTGCCGAGCATAGCATTCGGTCGGCCGAGCAGCTTGGGATTGCGTTCGTGCATCAGGAGCTGAACATTATCAACGATCTGCGCGTGTACGAGAATGTGTATCTGGGCAAGGAGCTGACGGGGCGCTTCGGCCGATTGCGCAAGGCAGCCATGATCGAGGAGACCAGGGCGCTGATGGGCAAGCTGGGTGTGGACATCGATCCGACGGGCTATGCCGGCAGCCTGGATACGGGGAAGAAGCAGCTGCTCGAGATTGCGAAGGTACTGCATGGGGAAGCGAAGCTGATTATACTGGATGAACCAACTACAGCCCTTAACAACGAGGAGATCCAGCGGCTGTTCGCTATTATCCGTCGATTGAAGGAAGCCGGCAAGAGCTTCATCTTCATCTCGCACAAGCTGCCTGAGGTGTTCCGGATCGCGGACCGCTTCACGGTGCTTCGCAACGGGAGGTTCGTCGTGTCGGATGACATACGGAATGCCGCGCCGGAGGATATTGCTAGACATATGGTGGGGGAGCGCTATTCTTCTGAAAAGCTCTACGAAGAGCGCACGCCCGGCGCTCCCATCCTAGAGCTGAAGGGGCTCACGGGCGAGCGGTTCCACGATGTGAACTTGACGGTGAGGCAAGGTGAGATTGTCGCCTTCACGGGCCTACAGGGCTCGGGCTGCTCGGAGGTGTTGCAGACGGTGTTCGGCGTCCTGAAGCCTCGGAGCGGCAGCGTTCTCTTCCATGGCCGCCCCCCTAAGCGCCACACCCTGCGCAGTGTAATGAGGTGCCGCGTGGCGATGGTGCCTGCGAACCGGAAGGAGAACTCCGTCATTCCGGACCTTAATCTGCTTGAGAATACGTATCTGTCCGAGCACGCCATTCGCTCGCGGCAGCAGCATATTCACAAGAAGCGGGAGCTGCAGCACTATGAGGCCTTAAGGGAGAAGCTTGCGATTAAGGCGAGCGGATATGGAGATAAGATCACCAGCCTGTCGGGCGGGAACCAGCAGAAGATTATCCTCGCGCGGTCTCTCCGTACGGACGCCGACCTCATTCTGTTCGACAACCCTACCCAAGGCATCGACGTCGGGGCGAAGCGCGAGATCTACAAGCTGATTCTTGAGCTGGCGAAGCAGGGGAAGACGATCATCGTGAACACGCTGGAGATTCCGGAGATTATGAGAATTGCGGACCGCTGCGCGGTGTTCTATCAGGGGACGATTGCGGCGATTCTAAGCCGGGATGACATCAATGAGGAACGCGTCATGCTGCATGCGACCAGTGCGATACGAACGGAGGAGGCCGAGGATGGGAGTTAAGGTGAAGCAGCTATGGACTCATTATAACTACGTTATTATTTTCATAGGGATATTAGTTGCCTTCCTCATCACGAACGGCAGCGACACCTCCTGGACGAGTATGACGAACATCCTGCTCCATAGTGCCATCCTGGGAACGATCGCGCTTGGCGTAGGCTTCATCATCCTGACCGGGGATATCGATCTGTCGGTCGGCTCTTCCTTCGTGCTGGTCGGCGGGCTGACGATTATCGCTTACAATCAGCTCGATAGTATCGTTGCCGCGCTGGTCATTGCCGTTGTGCTCGGGATGGTGCTGGGCTTCGTTAACGGGCTGTTGGTCGGCAAGCTGCTGATGCCTTCGTTCATCGTCACGCTGGCTACTATGCTGATCTATCGGTCTATCTCGCAATATATGATGAACGAGCGGGGCGAGACGAGGTACAGTGTGGACGGTTCGCTACCCAGCTATAGGACGCTGTTCGACATCGGGAACGGGGATGTGCTGACGATTCCGGTGCTCGGGATTGTGTTCATCGGGATTGCGGCTGCGCTTGCGTATGTGGCCTCCTCGACGAAGTTCGGCAAGCGCGTCTATGCGCTTGGGAGCAATCCGCGTGCGGCGAAGCTGGCCGGTGTCGATATTGATTGGACGAGAGTTAAGGTGTTCGTGTTGTGCGGTGCGTTGGTGGGATTAGCGGCATTCCTCAAGATTGCGAAGGACACGTCCTTCGACCCGGCCACGTCCGGCAAGAACTTCGAGCTCTACGCTATCGCAGCGGTCGTCATCGGCGGAATCAGCATGGCCGGCGGCAGAGGGAAGATCGCGAGCATCGTCTTCGGCGCGATGTCGTTCACGATGATCGATAAGATCATTACGGCAGTCGGGATGAATGCGCTCTTGAACGACACGGTCAAGGGATTGATTCTCCTAGCGGCAGTCGGGCTGCAGATGGTGAAGCGGCCTTCGCGGCCGGGGTGAGTCGATCACGCCGTAGGTTCGCTTGTGCGAGGTTGAGCAGATCGTTACTGCTCGACCTCTTTTTTATGCGGCAATCCGGCTAACACCACTCAACACTGCGTATCATTTCAGATTTTTCGAACAAGATTTCGTTGGCAGATGACCTATTTCGTGCAGAAGGCGACAGATATAATGAGGGAGCAATGCAATGGAAAGAAGAGACAGGAGTGCGAGGAGCTTGAATATGAATCAAACCATAATGAGTGATAATTATAATTGGAATAGCCTTAGAATTGGTGGGGGTGGTTATGCTACAGGTATCATTATTCATCCCAAGGAAGAAGATCTCATCTATGTTAGAACGGATGTCGGTGGTCTATACCGCTTACATAAAGAGGAAGAAAGATGGATTCAATTGATGGATTCGTTTGGTCTGACTGAGCGTAATTTCTATGGCATTGATTCTGTTGCACTTGACGCCCAGAATTCCGACGTTATATATGTAGCAGCAGGTAAATATTGCAAGGATGAAATCATGCAATACATCGAAACAGATGATATTGAAGAAGATCCTTGTGATGTCCTTAGGTCGCGAGATAGAGGTATGACATGGGAGAGAACGAACCTTAACAAAGACTTTAGAGGCAACCTAGTCGTGCGATGGAATGGTGAATGTATTGCTGTCGATCCATCGAATAGTGATTATGTTGTCTGTGGTACTCGAAGTGATGGTCTCTACATCATGGAACAAGCGACGAGTAACGATAATTGGAGACAGCTTACTGGTGTTCCAAACGGAATGAAAGGATACGGGATCAGAAGTGTAATGTTCGACCCCAATAGCGTTGCAAATGGCAGGTGTCAGAGATTTTTTGTTGGTATATGCGGTGAAGGTGTATATGAAACACTAGATGGTGGTGAGACATTCAAAGTCATACCAAACACACCATTGATGCCGAATCGAATGAGTATGAACAGCGAAGGTGTCTTATTTATCTCAGCCGGCTATTGTGGTGCAAAAACCACTGATGTGACACGTGGGGTGTATAGATATGACTCAGGTATGACTACAAATATAACACCTGATCCCGTTTACGAAGAATATACGGGTATATCTGTTGATCCAACCAATCCAGATCGAGTCGTGTGTTCGGTTAGGTTTAATGGCTTCTGGAATCCTATCTATATTACCCTTAATCGTGGAGATAGTTGGGAATTAGTTACGAATCAATCTATAGCTCATGCAGATGTACCATGGTTTCCAAGTTGCTACTTTAGTGCAGCCACTTCCAGTGTATTAATCAACCCACATAACCCAAGCCAAGTGTATTTTACAGACTGGTATGCGATCTGGCGAACAGATGATATATCACAGCAACCACGTCATTGGAAGTCTTATACACAAGGATATGAATCTATGGTCAGCTTCACTATGATCTGTCCTCCAATTGGAGCTGCCATCATTACAGGAATTGCGGACAACGATGGTATGCGTCATACAAATTTGCAAGAAAGTCCACTAAAGAAACATGGTGGTCCAGCGATGCAAGAAACAACAGGAATTGACTTCTGTGAAAGTAATCCCAACTTCATAGCTAGAGTGGGCTCTTGGGAATGGGGTAAGACTGGCGGCGGCGGCTATTCTACTGATAATGGTGTAAGTTGGAAAGCATTTGAAAATTGGCCTTTTGGAGCAAATGGTAAGTTAGCTATGAACCCAGTAAATGAAAATAACTTTGTTGTTCTTCCCATTGGAGACACGCCCAAAGTCACATTTGATGCAGGTGTCACATGGCAGGAGTCTGTAGGTGCACCCAAGGGTAGTGTTGAGAAATTTTGGTCTAATAATCATTGCGTTGCTTCTGACAGAGTTGTAAACAATGTGTACTACATCTATCATCGTGGTGAAGTTTATAGAAGTACCGATGGCGGCATTAACTGGATGAAAGTCAGTGAATTACCTTTAGAGACTTTCTCAAACATTAAAGCAATGCCTAATAATAAGGGCCATGTGTGGGTTAACCTGAACCATTACGGCTTATACACTTCCTGTGATTTTGGAGATACCTTTACCAGACTGAATCATGTTGACCAAGCTTACTTATTTGCTTTTGGCAAGGGGCTTAGCGAGGACATACCTGCAGTCTATGTATATGGCCGTGTGGATGGTGTTGAAGGTATTTTTAGATCTGATGACAAGGGTACCACTTGGATTCGTATTAATGATGATGCAAACCGTGTTGGTAATGATCCTAACTGTATGGAAGGCGACAGACAAGTATATGGTCGTGTATATATCGGTACGAATGGCAGGGGCTACTATTACGGAGAAAAAGAAACCTGTGGCGGTTAACCACGTAGTTGTTAAGAGCCGAAATAAACAGGGAGAGTCGTGTAGATTATTATGAAAATTATTGTTTTTGGTGCAACAGGTGGTGTAGGTCAATCTGTCGTGCAACAGGCCTTAGAGAATGGGTTGGAGGTAACGGCGTTTGTACGGACACCAACAAAGCTAGATGTCATGCACAAGAACTTAAATATTGTACAAGGAAATGCATTCAATCAAGCAGAAGTCGCAAAAGCGATTGCTGGTCATGACGCTGTCGTGTCTTGCTTAGGCTCTAGTCAAGGAATGAAAAAATCAACGGAGCTCCAAGAGATGGTGAAAAATATTGTTACGGGCATGCAGGAGCATGATGTGAAACGAATTGTCTACACCGCATCAGCGGGAATTCATAAAGAACTACCAGGCATAAGCGGGAAACTGATCATGCGAATGCTTAAGAATGCCCTAACGGATCATCGGGCTGCTTTTGATTATATTGAAGCAAGTGGTCTGATCTACACCATTGTTAGACCAATGGGGTTAACCAATGGTTCGTATTCAGGTAAGTATAGAGAATCTGCAACGAGCGTACCTGAAAAATCAAGATCAATACCTCGTGCCGACGTGGCCCACTTTATCATAAAAGTATTAAAAGATGCACATTATGAAAACAAATCGATCGGAATATCTACGTAGAGGATGCCGTGCGACAGCAGCTTCGTTAGAGGCTGCTTGTCCACGGCATTTTTGCGTCCAAAAAACATCATTAAGAGTAATTGGTTATAAGGTCTTACGCTTGGTGCGGAAAAAGGATATTATAAGATGAGAAATTAGGTAAAAGGGAGAGATTGGATTGTCAAAACGATTTTTTGCAGAGGATAGTTATTGGAATACGAAGATCGAAAATAACCCGAAAATAATCTCTCGATCGGATCACTTTATTAAACTGTTGTACGAAGCAGATGCAGCTAGTGGGTTTCATATCAATTTGAACGCATGGACCATTCCGGTATATGAGGTTACAAAAGACACGCCAAGAGTTAACGTAGCCAAAAGAATGAAAAATCACACGGGTGAGGGCAGCGCTTTCTATAAAAACTCGGAGGCTTATATCCAGCAGCAAGCCGATCACCCGCAAGGTCACGGGCCTGGATTCGGAATGAATGTGCCCATACCTGAGCACGCGGTGCCGGATAAGGAATCCGATTCGCATATGGCGTTGGTTGATTACGACCAGGGGATCGCATGGGACATGTGGGCGGCTGAGCGGAGATCGGACGGTACATGGTGGTCATGCACGGGCATGACCTACGATTTGTACGGCAGCGGGGTATTTGATCCGAAAGATTATGCGATACATAACGGTGAAAGCATTCACTTGTACGGACCATCTCGCGCATCGGGTGTTCCCATTATTGCTGGTCTGATCATGCATGATGAGATCACCGCGGGAAAAATTGAACATAAGCTGGCATGTGCATGCTCATGCGTTGGGCTGTTGGAGCATGTGTATCCGCCGGCGATATGGACAGATGGCGCATACCCCAATGGAATCCCGGAGGGGACGTTGATTCAGCTTGATCCCGAGCTGGATTTAGAGGCATTTGGCTTGACCCGCGAGGAGAAGATCATCGCCAAGGCGCTGCAGGAGTATGGAGCCGTTATGACCGACTATGCGGGCGGAGTCACGTTGTATGGAGAAGGCCTATGGTCGAACAAGACGAAGAACTGGGATGGCTTATTGGATGAAGAAGGCTTGAGGAAGATTCCGTTCAGCAATTACAGATGCATTGAATCCGGTGTGACGGTTGAAAAAGGGATGGTTCCTATGCCGCATAAGCTGCTATTTAAAACCTATTACGATCAAACGGGCTTGCCGGAGCATTTAGATCTGAAAGAAGAAAACGAATGAATTGGAACTAGGTAGTATTGTTGACGCGCAGAGTGGAAGCTTACGTTACATCTCCTTATAGTACTTGAACCGGTAGTACGTGCAGTATCCTACGATAAACACATAAGCAAATACCAATAGAAATAACACGGTTAAATCTATATCCATTAAGGCAATGGGTATGATTAAGGCACCAAACATAAAGATCATCATGTCATATGCTTTTGCTTTTGCCCGATTCACGATGGCCAAGTTACGCTCATCTTTCTTTTCGATCTCTAGCTGCTTTGCGGCTACGGGGTCTTTTTTCATTGCGCGATGGACGACTATTTCTCCCATACCGTGACCGAACATACTACAGCCAAGCCCATAACAGATGTAAGGTAACGCTCGCAGCAACCCTTGTGGATCCTCCATTGTTCTCATGAAGTACAGACCACCTGCTAGCAGTACCAAGCCGACAACGGTGAACATATAAGTTGATGTCGTTCTAATTGACATGTTCATCCTCCTCATAGATAAAGATATCTTCGATACTCATCCCGAAAAATCGGGCAATCTTGAACGCTAAAAGAATCGAGGGGTTATATCGTCCGTTCTCCAGCGAGCCGATGGTTTGCCTTGACACTTCAAGAGCGAGTGCTAACTCCTCTTGCTTAATTCCGCGCTGCTTGCGGATTTCTTCTAAACGGTTGTTCAAGGTGTTCACACTCCTGATGGAAAGCTAGCTTTACATAAGAGGAGTATATGGCGCAATGCATTTAATGTCAAGCACGCTTTCCATTTTGTAATGGATTGTAGTTGGTTGTAAACCGTGTTACGCTAACAACGGTTAGCGCAGCATCTGTGAGCTGCAAAGCAGCTAGCCATCGACACAAATCCGGTTATAAAGAAAGGCCATACGATGATAAAAGCAGATGGATTATCCTTCTCATTCCCACATAAAGAATTATATAAAAACGTCTCATTCACGTTCGAAGAGAAACAACATTGCGCGTTCATAGGAACAAGCGGCAGTGGAAAAAGTACGTTAATTGATATACTGATGGATCCAGACCGATATCTGTTCGAGGGCAAGCTAGACATTGACCCGACTTGCAGAATAGGGCATGTGAGTCAATTCTCACTGCTCGACAAAACGAAAAAAACAACCGTTGTAGAGTATATAGGGGAAGCTTATTATAAGCTGCATCAGGAAATCACAGCTATATGTGCTGAGATGGAAACCACGTCGGATATGGAGTCGTTATTGGAAAAGTATCAACTCGCACTAGACGCATTAGAGGCAATCGGCGGGGATGATTACGAGAGCAACATGCTTAAGCAACTTAATCTCGCTAACCTCATGAGACTTAAAGATCATCGGGTATCCGACCTGAGCGGCGGGGAATTCAAGCTGATTCAAGTGATCAAGGAAATGCTTAGCCGTCCAGACTTCTTGATCATGGATGAACCAGATGTGTTCTTAGACTTCGATAACCTCAATGCGCTTAAAAACCTGATTAATGCTCACAAAGGAACCCTGCTGGTTGTTACGCACAACCGATACCTGTTGAATCATTGCTTCAACAAGATCTTACATCTTGAGAACATGGAGATCCAAGAGTTCGATGGGCGGTACATCGAGTATAACTTCTCCTTGCTTCAGACCAAGATCGAGCTGCAAGAGCTGGCAATCGCTGAGGAAGAAGAAATCGAGAGATACGATAAAATTATCGATAATCTTAGAGAGATTGCAACGTACAACGCTGACGCCTCTAGAGGGAGAGCATTAAAGGCGAGAGTCAGGTTCCAAGAGAGATTGGAAGCACGAAGAATTAAAGCGCCATTCGTGGATATTAAGCAGCCGACGATCCACTTCGATGTCGATCATGTCATAGAAGAAGACAGCACGGTCATACAGGTCAGTAATTACAGTGCTGCCTATGAGGAGTTGGTCTTGGACAAGGTGAGCTTCGAGATCAAATCTACGGATAAAGTAGCGATTATCGGACCCAATGGTACCGGGAAGACGACGTTACTTCGAGCTATTTTCAACAATAAAGAGGATTCCATTGCCATACATGCGGATGTCAAAATGGCGTATCTATCTCAGAATCAAGGTGAAATGCTGCAGGATTCTCATACCATCCTGGAAGAGTTCATGGAGGCAGGGTTCAACACGTATGATGACGTTAGAAAGCATCTGACAAGCTACGGCTTCGAGGGAGAGATCGTTCATCAACGAATAGAAGCCTTGTCAGGTGGAGAGAGGAACCTGCTTCAATTAGCTAAGGTGTCTGCCAGCAGAGCTAACGTATTGCTTCTTGATGAACCGACAAGCCATCTGGACACCTATACACAGATTGCGCTGGAGCAAGCCATCCAGGACTATCAAGGTGCGATCCTCATGATCTCTCATGACTTCTACTCTGTTGTGAATGGGATGGATTATGTCCTAATCATTGAGGATAAGACGATTAGAAAGATGAGCATGCGAAAATTCAGACAGATGATTTATGCGAGTCATTTCGACCAAGACTATCTAGCAACGGAGCAAACGAAAAAAGCGGTGGAAATGAAAATAGAATTGGCCTTGAAGGATCGTAACTTCGAAGGGGCCAAAGCATTGGTTGATGAGCTCGAAGCGCTGATTAAGCTGCTGTAAGTTGCAATAGGGAAAGACACTGATGGATAGAATCTCAGTCAGAATAAATAGTAAAGCAAAGGCTGCCTACTCGGCAGCCTTTATTCGCGTATGATTCTATAATGGAGATAGGGTGAATAGGATGTCGAGTGAGCTTCATATCTGGATGGAATTCCCTATCAATACTTGGCTGAGTGTCTTCCAATCCTGCAAGAAGCGATGCCGATGACGGCCTATCAAGCGCTGAGAATAACCGAGGCTCCGGCCTTCTTCTTGGAAGCTGTCCATTCTTCTTCTAAGCTGGAGTTCTAGTGCTGCCCAGATACGATGCCTAATGTGGAAAATGCCTTGGAACTACACCAACAACCCTCGCGTATAGGTTAGAAAAACCGCATCTCATCATTCATTATCGGAGGGGAAGGTATGGAGGACATATGGCTGCAGTATGCATGGACGTTGCTCATATTAATTGGACTGGAAGGCTTGTTGTCAGCGGATAATGCACTCGTGTTGGCAGTTATCGCGAAGCATCTGCCCGATGACCAGAAGAAAAAAGCGATTAACTATGGCATTGTGATGGCTTTTGCCTTCCGGTTCGTTGCTCTGTTCGGGATCTCATTCATTGCGACGGTGTGGCAGCTGCAGGCGATTGGGGCGGCGTACCTGCTGTATCTTGGGCTGAAGCATATCATTAAGGCGGTTATGAGCAGGAGGAAGGGCGCGCCGGCACATGCGGAAGCCAAGGAATCCTCCGGCAGCGGGTACTGGACCACCGTAGGCAAGATCGCGCTCGCGGACCTGGCTTTTGCCATTGACTCCATTCTAGCCGCGGTTGCTCTTGCGCTCGGCCTTCCAGACTCTCCGCTGGGAGACTTCGGCGGGATGGACGGCGGACAATTCATCGTCGTCGTGGTCGGCGGTATTGCGGGACTCATCTTAATTAAGTTCGCGGCAACATGGTTCGTGAAGCTGCTAGCGCAGCGGCCTGCTCTGGAGACGACCGCGTATGTCATCGTTGCGTGGGTAGGAGTTAAGCTGGCCGTCATCACGCTGGCTCACAAGGATATTGCGGTGCTCGATTATCACTTCCCGCACAGCACAGGCTGGAAGCTGTTCTTCTACGGCATTCTGGTCGCGATCGCGGTTATCGGCTGGTTCGCCCCTTCGAACAAGCGAGCGGAGGCGGGTCAGGTCTAAGACAATTCGTTTGGTTAAAAAAGGCATCCAACGAGAACGTGGTGGGTGCCTTTTTCTGTGATGCGGAGGAAGTCTGGCTTGGAGACCCAAGGCATCATCCAGCGGGCATTGTGCCGGGAATATGCTGATCGGGTGCGGCTTAGGCAGGGAGGACGCAGCTTCCCTGCCCTAGGAGCAGCGCTCACTTCAACATCGCAAGCACTTGCTTCCCCACCCGCTCATCCCTCGCAATCAAGGACACCTTGCGCTTGATGTCGAGCCCCTCGATCGGAATGGCTCGAATAGCAGGGGACAGTCCCGCGGAGAATATGTCAGGCAGGATGGAGATGCCGATATTCGCTTCGATGAACCCTAATATACTGTGGCCGAACTCAATCTCAGCCGTAATACGCAGCTCGGCTCCTCTCTTGAAGAATGCCTCCTGGATTAACGTTCGCGCATCACAGGTCTCTAACAGCATGACGAATGCTTCGTCTCGAATCTCCTCGAAGGTGACCGAATCGACCTCTCCGTACTTGGGGTGCGCTTGATTGACGAACAACATGAAGCCCTCTGTGAAAACAGGAGTAGAGAAGTACGGGTGTGAGATGCCGTAATCATCGAATAGAGCGACGTCGAGCTTCCCTTCCTGTAATCCGCTCAGCAATTCGAGATAGCTGTGCGAGATCTTGAGCGTGTAATCGGAGCCCTTCGCACAGGCAAGCTTCTTAGGCAGGTAGGATGCGGCGATGCTTGGCCAAGCCCCGATCGTAATGCCCATCAACCCTTGCTCCACCGCAATCGCCTTCTTAACGGCTGTCCATTCCTTCAATATATCTTGACTGGCTGTGAGCAGGCGCTCGCCCGCACTAGTCAGAGTCACACCTGTCGTAGAGCGATGGAACAAGCTGGCGCCAATCTCGCTCTCCAGATTCTTAATCTGCTTGCCCAGAGCAGGCTGGCTAATATGCAGCAGCTCACTTGCCTTGGTTAGGCTCTGTGTCTCGGCTGTTGTTCGGAAGGCCTCTAACCATTCCATTCGCATCGTTGATCCCTCATAACGTTCGGTTATCCCCCTCTAACATAGAGGAAGTTCCATCTCTGGTACCCAGATGATAACCTATGGATGTGCCAATCACAACTGGCAGCCGCTTGGCGGACAGGTGACACGATGAAGGGGGCGAAGCACATGTTCATTCAGAGGAACGTAATAGCTGGAACGTGGTATAGCACACCGGAGACGATAACTGTTCGTAACCCGGCTACGGAGGAAGTGCTCGGCACGGTTCCAAGATCAGGCGCTCGGGAGGCGCTGGAGGCCGTCGATGCCGCGGCGTCTGCGTTAACGAGCTGGTCCACGACCTCTCCATACGAGCGCAGCAGGCTGCTGCGAAGCTGGCACGACAAGATTGAGGAGAATCGTGAAGCTCTCGCGACAATCATGACGCTCGAACAAGGCAAGCCGCTCCACGAGGCCCTTGGTGAGGTATCATATGCGAATCAATACGTGGCCTGGTACGCGGAAGAGGCGAAGCGTATATACGGAGAACTCATTCCCGCTTCTTCCACGGACAAGCGATTGTTCGTGCAGAGGGTACCGGTTGGCGTCGTTGCCGCGATTACCCCTTGGAACTTCCCGGCGGCTATGATTACACGCAAGCTGGCACCGGCTCTGGCGGCGGGCTGCACAGTCGTACTGAAGCCTTCGGAGGAGACGCCGTTCACCGCACTGAAGCTGGCCCAACTGGCGGAGGAAGCCGGTATGCCGAAGGGTGTCATTAACGTATTGACCGGTGATGCCGCAGAGATTGTTGGTGCCTGGCAGAGCGATTCGCGAGTGCGCAAGATCTCGTTCACGGGATCTACGCCAGTCGGCAAGCTCTTAATGGAGCAAGCCGCGGGCACGATGAAGAAGCTGTCGTTAGAGCTGGGCGGACAAGCCCCCTTCATCGTTACCGACAAGGCAGACATAGATGCAGCGGTCAAGGGAGCGATCCAAGCCAAGTTCCGCAATGCCGGACAAGCCTGCATAGCGGCCAATCGGTTCCTCGTGCAGGAGAGCGTCGCGGAAGAGTTCGTGACGAAGCTTGCCGAGCAAGCGTCGCAGCTGAAGGTGGGCAACGGGCTGGAGGAAGGCGTTGCGATTGGACCACTTATCAACAGCAAGGCATTAACCAAGGTGTCCGAGCATGTTGAAGATGCGGTTCGGAAGGGCGCTGTCGTCGTAACGGGCGGGAGAGCGGTGCCTAAGGGCAAGGGACACTTCTATGAACCGACCGTACTGCGGGAGGCTGCCGATGACATGCTGTGCATGACCGAAGAGACGTTCGGACCGGTTGCACCGGTCGCTACGTTCAAGACGGTAGAGGAGGCTGTCCGGCGCGCGAACCAGACTCCTTATGGGTTAGCTGCTTATCTCTACACTCAAGATATTAATGAAGCACTTGCCATTACCGAGAAGCTGGAGTACGGCGTGATTGGGTTGAATGATGGACAGCCCTCTGCCGCGCAAGCCCCCTTCGGCGGGTTCAAGGAGAGCGGGCTGGGCCGGGAAGGCGGAAGAGAAGGAATAAGCGCATATCTGGAAGTGAAGTATATATCGATGGGAATTCAACCAACTACAGGAGGCAATTACACATGAGTAAGCAAATATTGATGGTCGTAACGACAGCAGATAAAATGACAGAGGAGCACGCAACGGGCTTGTGGTTATCCGAGTTCGGCGAGGCGTACCTGCAGTTCGCAAAAGAAGGGTATGACATTACAGTAGCCAGCCCAAGAGGCGGGAAAGCGCCTGTCGACGACCGCAGCTTGGAAGGCGGAGTGCCTCAGGACATTCTGGACACTGCTGTATACTTGGAGAATACGTTGAAGCTGGAAGATGTGAAGGACGGCTCCATCTTCGATGCAATCTTCCTGCCAGGCGGACATGGCACGATGTTCGACCTTCCGGACAACGTCAAGCTGCACGAGCTGCTGCGTAATCAGTATGAAGCGAATAAGATCGTCGCTGCGGTCTGTCATGGACCAGCTGGACTCGTAGGCGTTAAGCTGTCCGACGGCACTCCGCTCGTAGCGGGCAAGACGGTAACAGCCTTCACAGATGAGGAAGAGCGCGCAACGACACTGGACCGGTTCATGCCATTCCTGCTGGAGACACGTCTACGCGAGCTGGGAGCAACGGTTGTAGCAAGAGAGAACTGGGCTAACCATGTACAAGTGGACGGCAATCTCATTACCGGGCAGAACCCGCAATCCACGATCGCTGTTGCTGACGAAGTCGTGAAGCAGCTGCGAGGCTAATCGCTTGCTGAATCGCTTAATAATGGGGGAATGAACGATGAAGGCATTACTGCTCAGAGAGAAGGGCCAGTGGAGGGAGATGGAGGTCGAAGAGATCGAGACTCCTCATCCAGGACGGGGTGAAGTGCTGGTCAAGGTATACGCAGCAGGGCTGAATCCCGTCGATTATAAAACAGGGACAGGCGGCAATCCCGCCTGGTCCTATCCTCATATACTTGGTCTGGACGCAGCGGGTACAATAGAAGCCGTTGGAGAAGGGGTGAGTGACTGGAAGCAAGGGGACAGGGTCGTCTTCCATGCGGACTTCAGGAGGCGTGGCGGATTCGCGGAGTATGCCGTAACGACAGCTCATACGATCTCACGCATCCCGGACTCCATTGCATTCGTCGATGCAGCCGCTCTGCCGACTGCCGGCTATACCGCCTACCAAGCCTTGTTCAAGAAGCTGCCGATGGACCATATTCAGACCATTATGATCCACGGCGGTGCTGGCGGAGTAGGGGGCTATGGCGTCCAGTTAGCCAAGCATGCAGGGAAGACGGTGCTGTCCACCGCCTCTTCGCATAACCGGGACTATGTACATTCCCTTGGCGCAGATTATGTCATCGACTATGGGAACGAGGATGTTAAGGCTAAGGTGATGGAGATTACGAATGGCCGAGGCGTAGATGCGGTGCTGGATACGGTCAGCCGGGATAGCGCAACGAACTCCCTTGATCTGATCGCTTATGGCGGGCACCTTGCCCACATAGCTGGAGCCCCGGACTATACGCATATTAAGCCGTTCACGAAGGTCATCTCCTATCATGAGATTGCGCTTAATGCGAATCATCACCACAACGACTTCGCAGCGGAGTCTGATCTGGCGAAGATCGGTTCCGAGCTGATGCAGCTCATGGAAGAAGGCAAGGTCATCTCACTG
The DNA here is from genome assembly GCF_042653305.1 of Paenibacillus sp. GCM10023252. Lineage (NCBI taxonomy): Bacteria > Bacillati > Bacillota > Bacilli > Caryophanales > Paenibacillaceae > Paenibacillus > Paenibacillus sp. GCM10023252. The sequence continues at coordinate 45,624 of NZ_JBHSHW010000028.1, read as the reverse complement.
CTCGAGAGAACCATTACATTAGCGGAGATTCCTCAGGCGTTAGCTGAGCTAGCAGACCGTCATGTGAAGGGTAAAATCGTCGCAAAGCTTATATAAGATATTGCGATTGGAGGTTGTCGAACGTATGGAGAATATCGTCATTACAGCGATTCTTAAGGCCAAGCCAGGCCATGAAGCCGAGCTCTATGAGGCGATGAAGCGGGTTGTTCCCTTCTCACAGAGTGAGCAGGGATGTATAACTTATAAGCTGCATCAATCAGCGGATGATCCGGCAGTCTATGTCTTCTATGAGATCTGGCAGGATGAACAATCGTTGCAGAAGCATCTGGCCTCCGATCATTACCGCGCGTACCGTGAACAAGCAGACCAATTAGCGGCTAGCCGTGAAGTATACCGCTTGCGGATGGTTACAGTCTAATTCATCTGTATATCGTGAAGGACCTCTAGCTTAGAGGTTCTTTATTTTTTTTGTTACATAATTGACTTAAGGACGTATAGTTATTTGCGCTTACTCTGAAGTTGGGACTCATTGTTGGAATGCAAAATGTGACAACTGTTATTTTTTCATGTGACAGCCTCAGAGTGGCATACTATAATTGGACATGTTACATATACAGAGAGGAGTTAATACTGTGGATTCAATATGGTTAGAGTATGGATGGGCATTACTGGTACTTATTGCATTAGAGGGGTTGCTGTCTGCGGATAACGCTCTGGTGCTAGCTGTTATTGCGAAGCACTTGCCGGATGACCAGAAGAAGAAAGCAATCAATTATGGAATTATCATGGCGTTCGTCTTCCGCTTCGGTGCACTGTTCGCGATATCCTTCATTGCGAATGTGTGGCAGATTCAAGCGATTGGTGCCGCTTATCTTCTATACCTCGGACTTAAGCACATTATTACAGCCAAGTTCGGCAAGAAGAACGAAGCAATCAGCGAAGAAGTGGAGAAGGAATCAGCAGGCAAGGGCTTCTGGCCAACAGTTGGTAAGATTGCGATCGCGGATCTTGCATTCGCTATCGATTCAATCCTTGCTGCAGTAGCCCTCGCGCTTGGTCTACCTGATTCGCCGCTTGGTGACTTCGGCGGGATGGACGGCGGTAAGTTCCTCGTCGTCGTGTTAGGCGGTATCGCAGGCCTTATCCTCATCAAGTTCGCAGCAACCTGGTTCGTCAAGCTGCTTGAGGATCGCCCAGCTCTAGAGACTACCGCTTATGCAATTGTGGCCTGGGTCGGCGTGAAGCTTGCTGTCATTACACTGGCTCACGATGATATCGGCGTACTGGATCACGACTTCCCGCATAGCACAGGCTGGACGATCACCTTCTACGGTGTGCTGGTGGCTATTGCACTCATCGGATGGTTCGCCCCTGGTAAGAAGAGAGACATGCAAGTGGATAAGATGTAGTTCTACATTACAGAAGCGGCCGCCCTTAACGGATGGCCGCTTTCGTTATTTTACACATCTGCTGCTCTTAAGCTTCCCCCATCTTCAGCCCTTCAATATCATGCTTCTGCACGATGGGCTCCAGCTCGTCCACCACGCGGCAGATCATGTGCGCCTTCAGCGTATGCGGCAAGGTCTCATAGAAGGAGCGGGTTACCTGCATATCAAGGCGCTCATGGTTGTTCGCGCCCGGCGCGTCGACACCCAGCACAAGGACGGGCCTTGCCGTGTTGGACTGATTAGCGGTTCCTCTATGAATCGTCAGCGCCGAACGGACGGAGATATCACCCATCTTCGGCAGCTTCTGCTACGCACGGGCTTCATACCGATCATATAACGACTTCGGCGGGAACATGCCATATTCGAACGTCTCCGCATCGTCCCATTGGGTGCCTGGCGCAATCTCGAATGCCCCCATATCGGCTTCGACATCAACGGTTGTCACATTGAAGGCGAGCGAGTTCACCCTCCTGCCCTCCACGAAGCCTCGGATCTCCTCTGGATGAATCTCCGCGTAATGCCGCTTGGGACCGTATCCGATCGCCCCGCCTTCCCGCTGAAGTGCTGACGCGTACAGCCTCTCAATGTCTTCTCTGAGCTTGCCTGCCCATTCCCGTGGGAGAGCGCCCTTGAGTCCTGTTAGGCCAGGACCGTATAAGGCCCCCATAATTTCCGCTGCATCATAGCTTGCCGACATGTGAATTGCACCTCCGGTGAATATAAGATGGGTCCATTATAGAGGAAGCGATTGGCGGGAGGAATGACATTCCATTGGCTTTGGTGGACATTTTATAGGTGAGATAGCGGGTTCATACCTTCTTCATCATCAAGTTCTGTGGTCATGGAACGAATATAACCATCCCATCAGGCAGACACTGTAGGGAGTAGAAGTTAGAGGAGGAGCAGGCATGGATATACAACGAGCACAGGAGATTGCTGAGTCGCCGACGATGGCTGATGTGACCTACAATGGGGTATCGGTGTACATACAGCATATCGATCAGGAGAAGGAGCTGGCTAGAATCTATCCGCTGGACCAGCCGGAGGAGGAGCAGGAGGTTCCTGTCCGCAGTCTCGTCGATCGTTCGGCGATGTTGGTGATGGAAGTGGAGCAGATGTCCTGTCGGGAATTAGAGTAATGTATAAGAGTGCAGCAGGCGAAGTAGGTGCAATAGGCTAATTACGAAAATGAAGAACCCTCCTAGATATAGCAAAGCTCCCCGCAGCCTTCGTCATCGAGGTCCAGGGAACAAAAAGCTGTAACGGGCAAGAGTAAGGGGCAATGACCACTTTGATTGTTAAGGTGGTCTTTTTTATTTTGCTTTGCTATACTCAGAGGTTGATTTTGCCTTGGTGAAAAGTGGTTCATTAAGCTATCGTCTCCCGTTAGCGTAATCATCTATCTGCTCAGGATAATGTCTATCCATCTTTAATAGTAATTTCCCTGCTCAGTAACTTCTCTATTCATTCTTCTTTTCATGTAAATGTAATTCCATAATCCGACAGAACTCAATAATGCCTTCTTCAAGTTTCTGATCCTCTAGATAGGAGTAACTAATTCTCATATGGTTATACTGAGGTTCACCTGGATAACATGCTGAACTAGGCAAAAATGAAATATTGGACTGTTGTGCTTTTACAAGTAGTTCATCTGTATTTCCTCTACTAGGCAAAGACACCCAAATGTTTAGTCCTCCCTTTGGTATGATCCACGTAACGCCTTTAGGTGCATATGTATCTAACAGTGCAATTGTTCTATCTCTTCTTATTTCAAGGGCAATACGTAACTTTTCTAGATGTGTATGCATTCTAGTTGAACTTAAAAATGGAATCAACGCTTTTTGTGTTAAAAGTGGACTGCCGAGGTCAGCACAAGATTTGGAAGTTAACAATCGCTGATGAACGGTCCCATTTGAAACCACTGCGCCAATTTTACAACCGGGAGCTAAAGCTTTGCTGAACCCTTTTAAATAAATAACATGACCACTATGATCCAGGGATTTAATCGTAGGTGGTGGTAGAAGATCATCAAAATAGATCTCATTCCATGAGTCATCCTCAACAATAAGAAAACCGTGCCTTTGTGCTAATTCTAATAAATCCATTCTTCTCTCTACACTTAAAACCGTACCTGTTGGATTATGAAACGTTGGAATCGTATAAACCACTTTTGGTTTTTTGGTTAAACATAAAGAAGCTAAAATAGTTGTCTGCATACCATCTTCATCCATAGGAATAGGGATAATATGAGCACCTCGATTTCGAAAAACGTCAAGTGCAGCCGTATATGTGGGTGCCTCGGTAATAACAATGTCTCCTGGACCAATAAAGGTTCTTGCAACGAGATCGATTCCTTGCTGAACACCATTTGTAATTATGATCTCGGAGCTTGTTGTTTCGACTTGGCAATAGTGTTGTAAATATGTTTTGATTACTTCTCGAACTTCATAATCGCCTTGAACTGGGCCATAGCGGGCTACAATTTGCGAATCATCCTGCAAAATTCGGTTTATTTCTTTCGTTATATAATTTGAGGGTAATAATCCTGGATGTATAATCGCACTAGATAATTTAATCGCATTTTCAAGCCCCATATTTAACATGTATTGTGAACGCTGAATATAATCTGGGATGGCTATCTGCCAATCAAAATTGCTAATATTTTGAATCCCGCTACTATGCTTCAGTTCATGTTTTCTAACAAAACCACCCCTCCCATGCTCTAAGTGAATATAGCCATTTTTCTCTAAAAGGGTGTAAGCCTTGCTTACTGTAACGAAACTAACTTGATTTTCTTTTGAAAATGTTCGGATTGAAGGCAATTGGCTACCTTCTTCTAAAGCACCTATGCGTATTTTCTCTGCTAGAATATTTGAAATCTGATTAATTAAAGATAGATCGGATTCGCGATTAAGATTTATTTTCATATTACTCCCCACTGTTATAGTGCATGATTGACTGTTATACATATCACTATATATTGTAAACATAGTGAGCGGCAAGAAAAGTGTTAGAAGAGGAGATTGTAGATGATGAAAGTAATGATCGAAGATCACACTAATATGGAACTTGTACTAAAAGAAGTGGTGCAGCATGCGACCCATTTTTTTAATGACATGGAAGATAGACCGGTATCGATTCAATCCTATGAAATGCCTAAAAAAGAATTATCTAAAATTGGTATTGGAGCAAGTAAAACGCTTGAATATTTCACGCAACACTACGCGAAAGGCTTAAGTGGAAGTGCTGGCTCAAGATACCTGGGATTTGTCACTGGTGGCTCGACACCTGCATCCATTGTAGGAGATTGGTTAGTTAGTATTTATGATCAAAATGTATCTAGCTCACAAGATTCAATTGCTGGTTTAATTGAAGTTGAAACGATTGATATGTTAAAAGGATTATTTAATTTAAGTAATGATTACAGTGGTGCCTTCGTAAGTGGTGCAACCATGGCGAATTTTGTAGGACTTGCTCAAGCAAGACAATGGGTTGCACACCAATTTGGCATAAATACTTCAATTGAAGGCTTGTACAATATGCCACCAATCCAAATATTGAGTGGCGCCCCTCACTCCAGCATTTTTAAAGCAACTTCTATGCTAGGCATAGGTAGAAAAGCCATCAATCTAATACCTTGTCAGGAAAATCGTGAAGCGATCGATATTGAAAGATTAACTGAATTTCTGGAACAAAATAAAAGTGCACCATGTATTGTTGTTGCAAATGCTGGAACAGTTAATACGGTAGACTTCGATGATTTAGTTGCAATTGGGCAGCTTAAAAAGAAGTACCGCTTTTGGTTACATGTGGATGCTGCCTTTGGAGGTTTTGCTGCTTGTTCCCCTATGTATAGAGAATTAGTAAAAGGAATGGATTATGCTGACTCTATTACGATTGATGCACATAAATGGCTTAATGTTCCCTACGATTCTGCTATGCAATTTACTCGTCATAGGCAACTTCAAGTAGAAGTATTTCAAAATAACGCAGCTTATCTTGGAGGTTCTATTGAAAATCCAGATTTTTTTGATCTTACACCTGAAAATTCTCGGCGATTTCGAGCATTGCCAGCCTGGTTTACGCTGAAGGCATATGGAAAATGTGGCTATCAAAATCTTATCGAACAAAATGTAGAGTTAGCGATGCAACTTGGAAATAAAATAAATACTAGTAGTCACTTTAAACTTTTATCTCCAGTAAGATTAAACGTCGTTTGCTTTACTTTAGATAAGGAAGTAATAACAACCGAAATGATTAAGCAATTCCTTGCACGTTTAAATCAACAAGGAAAAGTTTACATGACTCCAACTATATACAAGGGTGTTCCTGCAATACGTGCTGCTTTTAGCAACTGGCGTACAGCAGAAAAAGACTTAGAGATAATATGGGATGCATTAATTGCCTCAGTTTAAGTCTAATTCCTTGGATTTTTAGTTGAAAAGCAGAAAGGCTAAGGCCAGAAAGGCCTCCAAGTATATTACTAAGTATTGGAACTATCCTGCCCGTTACTTCAATAACAACGGCAGCCGACGTTTGGGCGGCTGCCGTGATGTATTTGCTACCGTCCCCATTAACGTAATAGCTGTTCATCGAACAGAGCAACTAACACCGCAGCAGTTTCTTTTAAGCGACCTTTGGCATTTGTTGAATCTACAGGCTCTAACCAACCAAAACCGTCAGATTCGTAGCGAGGGAAGACATGCATATGATAATGGGTCAAATCATTGAACGTCCCGTTGTTTTGAAGGATAGTAATACCATGTGGTTGGAAATGTAATTTTAGCAGCTTAGCGAGGAAACTGGATGTACGCATGACCTCAGTTGCAGTTGCTTCATCTAAGTCATCGACATCGCGGAAATGTTTCTTTGGCAGGATCAGCATATGTCCCTCATTTAAAGGGGCGATATCTAGAATGCAAGTGATCCAATCATTTTCATAAATAATATTGGATTCGACCTCTTTATTGGCCAATTGACAACCTAAACAAGTACTCTCGGACATCTTTCTTCCCCCTTAGTACTGTTGCAAGTGACTCTTACCGTTTACACGATGCTTTGCTACTTTCACGTATCTCTCTCGTTATAAAGCAGTTTGGAGTATCCAAAGGGGTAACTGGCAAAGAACCGACATGGATCCAAAGATTTTCTAGTGGTCACTAATTATTCTGTCGTTTGTTCACTTCAATCGCAATGAACTCCGGCAGATAGCTGGGAGTACATCCTTTTGCTACAATCTCATCTCTGTAAAGCCCCGTGTTCTCACCAAGCTTAATACAACGTGCACGATTCTTCTCATCATAGATGCCTATCCAGCCTGCGGTGAAATTCATAGCCCATTTAACTTCCGGTTCTTCCTGCATAATATTAGCTTCCAACTTAGACAGTAAGTCTGAGGTGTTATCAGGCGGTGCTTGTCCCGTCCATCTCAATCGCGCTTGATAATACCAGAATGCTCGCCTCTGAAGAGCAGAAGGGCTATTCTCCCATGACTCCATCCATGCAATCGTCTTTTTGTCTTTGGAGAGCTGATTAGCCATTAACCAATCCATTAAGTTATTACGCTCATCATATGTGTGAGTCTGCATATCCTGATCAAGCTTACTTAGCAATTCTTGTAATAGAAGTTTTTTATCCATAATTAAGATTGCTAATAGTCTTGGCATGTACTCTTCGGTTGACCAAAGCTCCATAGCTAGTTCATGATTTTTTTTAATGTCCTTTGCGATTTTGCGTAAGTCGCCTAGCTTAGTTTTACTATTGATTTGAGCAAGAATGTTTTCTGCTTTTGAAAAACGTTTTATGTCTGCACCTTTATTTTCGTTCAATTTATACAACTCCTTAATATCGCAGTTGTGCGTATCCAAAGCTTGCTTCATTAGTAATGTAACACAACTCGTATTAAAGCTATCTCCACCTATAATATAGGCTTTATTATTGTCACATTCCACCCCCCTCCCCCGTCATACGGGTATCATAACAAGAGAGGGATGATTCGAATGATGAACGTTGATGTAGCCGTGGTTGGTGGAGGAATAGCGGGATTGACAGCAGCCATCTATGCTGCGAGGGCAGGCAAGCGGACGATACTGCTGGAGAAGCAGAATCGCTTGGGAGGCCGGGCGATTACGAACAAGAAGAATGGAGCTTACTTCAACTTAGGCGGGCATGCCCTGTATGATGGAGATGCGCTGGCAACGTTCCGTGAACTAGGTCTGCGTCTCGAGGGCAATCAGCCTTCCATAGATGGATACGGGGTATGGAAGGGGCAGCTGCTAACCATGCCTATGAGTGTGAAGTCTCTCCTCGCGACTCCTCTCTTGTCCTGGAGAGGCAAGGTCGAACTCGCCTCATGGCTGGCCAAGTTCAGCAAGCTGGATACCCGGCGCTATGATCACCTTAGTCTTCGGGATTGGGTGGAAGGCAATCTGCAGGATCCTATGGTCAGGAATGTCTTCTACTCTCTGCTGCGTACAGCAAGCTATGTGACCTCGCCAGACTTGCTGGCTGCGGGCCCGGTGCTGAAGCAGCTCCAGCGTTCTCTGAATGGCGTGCTGTATCTGGATCGAGGATGGGGCGCTATGCTCGATAATCTTAGAGATATAGCCGCGGCACAAGGGGTAACGATGCTGACGAGCAGCCAGGTTACCCAAGTCCAGCACCAGGATGGAGCCGTACAGCAGCTAAGCTGTGAGGACGGCACGATCGTGGAGGCGAAGCATATCATACTGGCCGTTCCTCCTGCTGCTGCGCTCCAATTGGTACAGAATGCCGAAGCAACCTCCCTCCATGCCTGGGTGAAGCAAGCAATCCCGGTCACAGCAGCCTGTCTGGATGTCGCCTTGCGCCGCCTCCCGAAGCCGAAGCAGCAATTCGTCTATGGCATTGATCAAGCCGTCTTCCTCACGAATCAATCTCGTGCGGCTCATCTCAGTGACGATGGCGCACAGGTCATCTCTGTCCTGAAGTATCAAGGCGAGGACAATAATACGGAAGCCGATCTGCGTGAGCTGGAGGGGCTTCTTACCTTGGTCCAGCCAGGCTGGCGGGATGAACTAGTTGCGAAGCAGTACCTTCCGAACATCACCGTGTGCCACGACTTCATGCATGTCAGACGCGGGCAGCTCCCGGGTCCGGCCGTTCCTGAGATTCGCGGCTTATATGTAGCAGGGGATTGGGCTTCCCATGGCGAACTTCTCGTGGATGCCGCTACGGCCAGTGCGAAGAGGGCGGTAGCTCATCTGCTCACACAGGAGGAGGGGAAGCCCCAGTATGCACATCGAACAGTTATATAGCACGTATCGCAAGCCGCTCTTCTCCCTGGCTTACCGAATGCTGGGGAGTGTCATGGACGCGGAAGACATGGTTCAGGAAGCATTCCTTGCTTATGATCAGCTGCCAGACCGAGCAGCCATCCTTAATGAACGGGCCTTCCTATATAAAATCGTGACTAACCGCTGTCTTGACCTTCTCCGTTCGTCCGCGCACAAGAGGGAGCTCTATGTGGGACCATGGCTGCCAGAGCCCTTATTGGATGGGGAGCGGAATGATCATGATCCTTCCCAGGTCTATATGCAGCGGGAATCCCTTTCTACCGCCTATTTACTGCTCTTGCAGCAGCTGAACGCGGTGGAGAGGGCCGTGTTTCTTCTTCGCGAGATTTTCAACTATACGTATGATGAGATTGGGGATATGGTTGGCAGAAGCACCGTGAACTGCAGGCAGATCTTCCATCGCGCGCAGCGAAGCATCCACTACCAGCCGGATCTGGCTCCTTCCATCTCGGTGGCCGAAGAGAAGGTGCGAGAGTTCGTGAGCTCTCTCCTGCAGGGAAATAGGGCGAAGCTGCTTGAGCTCGTCAGCGAGAATGTGGTGCTCTACTCCGATGGAGGAGGCAAGGTTAGAGCGGCTGGGGTTCCGGTTGCCGGGATTGAGCAGGTGCTGAAGCTGCACCAGAATCTGCTCAAGATGTACGCGGGGAGCTACACCTACTCCTTCCTGACGGTGAATGGGGGGCCAGGTATTCTCATTCAGATGAAGGGCGAGCTTCGCTATATCTATTCCTTCGGATGGGAGAACGATCAGATTCGGACCATCTACACGGTTGCGAATCCGGATAAGCTGAGGCATGTGCAATGACAAGAAGGAGCTAGAATAACTTGAATCAAGTAGATGAGATAGATGATCTGAAGGAAGATATGATGGATAAGAAGAGGTTAGCCTATCCTAGGCTTAAGCTTGTATTCGATGTAATCGGCATCATTGGGGTCGTTATGCTCGTGGTGAAGCTGGGACTGCTGCTCCTTCGTCGATTCACAGAGCTGGACTTCGTCCCGGAAGGCGGGAGCTTGTATCTGAACATAGGATCCTTGCTCCTCATGGTGGTTGGGGGCATTGGATCAGGGGTGCTTAAGGAGAAGTACGTCAGAGAATGAAGGGGGGAGCCGGTCAGAGTGAAGTCTATTCTGTTGAAGTATATGAGTCAGCTCACCACTCTCTCTGCGGAAGAGCAGCAAGCTATTGTAGATGAGATTCAGGTGGAGTCCTTCAAGAAGGGAACGATCCTCCTCCGGCAAGGAGAGGTCCCCGTGAGCTGTTACTTCATCCTGAAGGGCTGTGTCAGGCAATACTCTGTAGACGAAGCGGGCAGGGAAGCCACCTCGAACTTCTACACCGAGGAACAAGCGATTGCTCTGTTCAACCAGCACAAGCTGGATCAGTCTTCGGAATATACCTTCGCCTGCCTCGAGGATTGCGTGTTGATCGTCGGCCGTCTGGATGAGGAAGCTGCCATGTACCGCAAGTACTCACCGCTGGAATCGATGACGCGCAGGATGGTCGAGCAGAGCTTCGGTCAGGTGCAGGAGCAATTCGCAGCCTTCATCGCCGCTTCCCCCGAGGAGCGATTCCGAGGACTACTGCGCAGCCGCCCGGAGCTCATCCGCCGAGTCCCTCAGCATCAGCTGGCAAGCTATCTCGGGATGACGCCGGAGTCACTGAGCCGGATTAAGAAGAGGGTGCTGCCTCAGACGGATTAGTGGGAAGCTGGTTGACCAGGGCTAATGGGATTATCGAGATTAACGGAATTAACGGGACTATTAGCAGGCGGAACTGCCTTGCCACCTCTTGAGAGCAGCCATACAGCAAGCGCAAGCTCCCCTGCTGCCATAGGAGCGGTTAGGATGGCCTCAAGCAGACGAATGAACGAATCATAGTCCGGTATGAGCAAGTGACAACCATGAACCATCACATAACCTGTGCCTGCCAGCAGCAATAATCCGCCAATCCATCTCGGCATACGCAGCGGCTGCATAGCGATGGTCCCTACTACTAGCAGATGTGTGCCGAATACGATTAATCCCAATGACCACATGGTGTCAAAAGCCTGCACATACAGCATGGTCTGAGCTTGAAGCTGATCGTTAGGCATGCCAGATTCGGTGTTCATCGTGAGCAGACGAGCATAGATTAAGTTCATGACGGCCACGCCTAATAAGGCGGTGTAGAGGAGCCGGAGCCAGGCGCCCAGCAATGCCATCGGTTGATTCGTCGGCTTCAGATAGAGATACAGAGACCAAGCCGTAATCAGGTCGCAGATTAGAATAAGAGTCCAGCCTGCGATGCCAGCAAGGAATAGACCAGCATGTGTCGTTAGGTTCATGTAGGTGACCGCAGCATCCCCTTGCTCCAGCAGACGGCCATGAACATAGCCATAGGAGAACATGGCAGCGAGAGCCATAAGCAGGAGGGCAGTGCCAGCGGTCAGAGCATAGCTTCGCTGGTTAGGTCGTGGGTGTGATGATGTTCTTGTCATTTTTTTAGGAGAACCCCCTGCTTCATCTTAATCGTGATACGCTCATTGTACTTGGTATGGGGGAGCAGCTCCTTGACTTAAGTCAAGGAACGGAACAAGACGGAGAGGCCGGCATGGCCAGACAAGTTCATACATTACAAAGGTCCTCTGTCGTGTTAAAATCTAGGTAAATATACCTGATAGGGGGACTTGCATATATGTTAGGAAGAAGTGGTAATCCAACGCTTAATGAGAAGACGTTCGAGCGCGGCGGCGGTCAATTGTACTCCGGCAGAGAAGCGATGACGATTGAAGGTACGGTGAACAAGATGTTCATCCTGCTCGCCATTCTGCTCGGAGCGGCGGTCGTCGTCTGGTCGATGTACTTCGATGGGCAGAACGTGATGCCTTACTTATTAGGAGGAGCGATCGGCGGACTCATCACTGCGCTCATCATTAGCTTCGTGCCTCGGACAGCGCCTTACCTCGCTCCGGTGTACGCTGCGCTTGAAGGACTGTTCCTTGGAGCCTTCTCCGCTAGATACGAAGCGCTGTACGGAGGCATCACACTTCAGGCTGCGCTGCTGACCATGAGTGTATTCGTGGCCTTGCTGGTCGCCTACCGGACTCGTCTCATTCAAGCGACGAAGAACTTCCGGCTTGGCGTGTTCGCCGCTACGGCTGGTATTGCCTTAATGTACTTAGGCAGCATGGTGCTGGGCCTGTTCGGTATTACGGTTCCTTACTTGCATGAGAGCAGCCCGATCGGGATCGTCATCTCGCTCGTCATCGTCATCGTTGCTGCACTGAACCTCGTGCTGGACTTCGACTTCATCGAGTCAGGCGCTCAGCATGGGGCACCGAAGCATATGGAATGGTACGGGGCATTCGGTCTCATGGTCACGCTCGTGTGGCTGTACATCGAGATTGTGCGCTTGCTGTCCAAGCTGCGCAGCCGTTAAGCTGCGCTAAGGGATATATAGGTTGCAAGGGAAGAGCGCTCGGCTGGGATGCGGCGGGGTCTCTTCCCTTTTTTTGGGGGAACACATGCATGAAGAGACTTGGTATCGGTGAGAGTATAGCTAATAGAACTTAGGAGATTGGGGCAGTGGGTAATGAGCGTGAAGCAATGGTCCGCAGAGATTGAGATCCATGCGCCGATTGAGCAGGTCTGGTCGTACCTGGACGGGTCGCTTGCGCAGATGCAGAAGATTATGCCGCAGGTGGTAGCGAATGATCCGGTGAAGGTGACAGAGGAGAAGGTAGGCAGCGTCTACCGTCAGCAGTACAAGGAAGGCAAGCGGATTCAGGAGTATGATGTACATACGCTCGAATACGCTAACCATCCTGGAGACAAGAGAGTGAAGATCGGATTCACCTTGGCGAATCTGTTCGAGATTACGGCCTTGTATGAGCTGCACGAGGTGAGAGAGGGTGTCACGAAGCTAAGGTATACGGCGACGAACAAGCCGCTGAAGTGGTTCGTTAAGCTGTTCATGGTGTTCGCAAGCGACAAGGTCGTCGTGAAGTTCCTGGAGCGGGTGAGAACGGTGGCCGAGGCCGAGGCAGAGACAAGGGCGAGTGGTGACGCGAGGGTGGATGGCTAGTGTGCTACCCCTTGCAGCTGCCTAGGGCAGGTGGATGCCGAGGGAGATGGTCGGCATTGACCGCTATGCCGTTAAGACCTCTGAGAGGTCTTAACAGAACATTCCACCCACTGGCGGGTGACCTTAAGACCGCTGAGGAGTCTTAAGCAGCCGTCTAGGCCGACTACTGAGGGATTATTGATACTTAAGACCTCTGAGAGGTCTTAACAGAACATTCCACCCACTGGGGGGTGACCTTAAGACCGCTGAGGAGTCTTAAGCAGCTGTCTAGGCCGACTAACAGAGGGATTATTGATCTTAAGACCGCCGAGAGGTCTTAAGTGACCATTCCACCCACTGGCAGGTGACCTTAAGACCGCTGAGGAGTCTTAAGCAGCCGTCTAGGCCAATTACCAGAGGGATTAACAATACTTAAGACCGCCAAGCGGTCTTAATCTTACCCCGCTTAACCTTCCCCCACTACCCCATCAACTGGCGGAGAGTGCCCCCCTTGTTGACTCGACCCCTAACCCTGCTCTCAGACATAATCGCCGCTTCAATGCTGGGGATTATTAATGTCGGTACGTTTTTTCATATGTGATATGAGGTCTGTACCTATCATCACTTCAGGGATGCACCGTCACGATTACCCCGTCCATATTGTTCCCGGAGAGCTCGTATTGCTCATCAGCGCCTAGAGGCACCTGAACCTTCCTGTCCTCTCTAACCGGATAGTACATCACTCGGTAGACAGCCCCCTTAATCGTAGCAGTGAGAGCAGGGTTGTCCCTCAGATAATCCAGGTACTCCTCCAAGGTCAGATTCTTCTCTCTCATGATGACGCTGTGCGGCAGGCCGACGTAGCGGAAGTGCCAAGGCTCATAGCGGATGCCTGTAATGTCTGTCTTATCCTCGGGGTAGCGCAGGATGAACCCGTAGGACCAGGCATGCTTCTTCAGCCACTTGCCTTCAGGCGCACGGCTCATCTCCTCCTGCGTGGAGCCGATATCAAGGGACAAGCCCAGATTATGCTCGCTGTAGCCCGCGGGCAGAGCATAATCCTTGCCCATCAGCTGATAGAGCTCATCCTGCTTCGCAGCATCCCGGTACCCGCTGTTCAGCTGATAATGACGAACCCCATCCCGGTCAGCCGCAGCCATCATGCCAAGGAATGGACGCATCACGCTCCTGGAAGCCTGGATGGACGCATCCAGCAGCCCGTATCCTCGAACAAGCTCCTCATGGTGGGCCAAGGTGACGACGTCGGACTTCACACCCTCGGACCGTACGGGGTGATCCTTATTCACTAGCAGCAGGTTCCCTTGGTAGACATGCTTAGCAGTCAAGGTTATCATCACGGATGGCTTCCCTTGGACCTGGTCTTGCACGTGAGTCTGCTCCTTAGCCTGGACCTGCTGGCCTGCCTTCTGGTGAACAACCAGCTTCAATTCCGACTGCGATCTATGCTCTTGCGCTGCTCCATATCCGATCATCAGCACTATAATCATCATCATGCCCCACATTCTCACAACCATTCTGCCTCCTCGATCCACTTATGAATCCAAGGATACGGCAAGAAGATTAAGAAGAAGCGGGCAAGCTCATTAAGTTTATCTTAAATCTGGTGTGCCGCGAGGCAGCCTCACTTCGAACACCGTGCGAATCACACTGCTCTGGGCCGTAATCGTCCCTTGATGCTGCTCCACGATATTCCTCGCAATATATAATCCCAGGCCGGTGCTTCCCCCGTGATGGGTACGAGCCTGGTCCCCCGTATAGAACATGTCGAAAATATACGGAAGCTCCGCCGCCGGGATCGTGTCCCCGTAATTGATGACCTGAATGAGCACGTCCTCCTCCTCTGGAACGCAGCGAATATCAACGAATTGACCATCCTTGCCGTAACGAATCGCATTGGACAGGAGATTCTCGAATACACGGGCCAGAATATCGCCGTCCCCGGCAATCATGAGATGAGGAGTCACTTCCAGTCGGCTCGCCAGGTCATTCTTCTCATAGAGGGGATACATCTCCTCATTCAATTGGATGAGCAGCTCACTCATATCAATGGGCTTCTTCTCAATCGTTATTCGTCCGTCATTCATTCGCGTAATATTGAACAGCTCATCAATCAGCTTCTCCAAGCGCTGTGACTTGGTGTAAGCAATAGCGGCATAATGCTTCACCTGATCGGCTGTCAGCTGGTCATCCCTCAGGATGTAGTCCAGATAGCCAAGCACAGACGTCAGCGGTGTTCGCAGGTCATGGGCCAAGTTCAACACCAACTGATCCTTGCTGCTCTCTGCGAAGTCGCCTCTCTCCACCGCTTCCTGCAGCTTGGCACTAGCCAGATTGATTGCCTTCCCCACGTCGCCGAACTCGTCATTGGATGGGAGGTGAACGCGATGCCCGAAGTCACCGCTGGCCAGATGATGAATCCCCTTCGATATCTCCTTGAAGTAGGCGGCGTAAGGCTTCGTAAGCAGGAAGAAGAACAGGATGGCTAACGGAATGAATACGATCAGGAAGAAGTTCAGGTCACCGAATTCATAGATGCTACGGCGGAGTATAGCTAACGGGTCGCCAGCCTGAACCCCTTCATAGTAGGAGCGCAGAGCTCTGTATAACAGATACGTAATGGTGCCGGAGAGCAGCAGACTTAAGCCTAGCAGCACGATCATTCTGAACCGGAAGCTTCGCATCACACTACTCATTGAACGTGTACCCGACTCCCCATACCGTCTTAATCCGCTTATTCTTGTGCTGGTCCTCACCGAGCTTCTTGCGCAGCGTGCGAATATGGACCATGACCGTATTCCCGCTCTCGTAATAGGCCTCACCCCACACCTGTTCGAAAATATGCTCCGCACTAAACACCTTCTTAGAATGGCTCGCGAGCAGGTACAGAATGTCGAATTCCTTCGGCGTCAGCTCGATGTGCTCCCCATGCTGGATAACGGTGCGCTTATCCGGATCAATGACGAGTCCTCCGGCTTCAAGAATCGAGCTCTTGCCCGTTATCGGCTGATTCAGCAGCTTGGAGCGGCGCAGCTGGGCATTAACCCGGGCTACTAACTCCATCGGGTTGAAGGGCTTGGTCATATAGTCATCGGCCCCCATGACTAGTCCTGTTATTTTATCGAGATCGGTAGTCTTGGCGCTTAGGAATATGATGGGCATATGATGCTTCTCCCGAATGAGACGAGTCACCTCATATCCATCCAGCTTGGGCATCATAATATCAAGTATGACCAGATCAATGGAGTGAGAGGCAATTGCCCGCACGGCTTCCTCCCCATCCGACACCTTCAGGAGATGGTATCCCTCCCTCTCCAGATGCAGGGCAACCAAGTCCGCAATCTCTCTCTCATCATCGGCTATCAATATCGTCGTGCGATTCATATCGGTTAATCGCTCCTTCGTCTCATTAGGTAAGATATATACATAATGTCCCTGGATAGTCAACTTCAGCGCAGCAAGCGCGGGCAAGCCACGGCGGGTAATTAAGGGTATAATGAATGGATAAGAACAGACAATCCGATAGTACTCTCATCGTACGGAAGGAGATACCTAATGACCATCGACCAATCATCCCACTCCAGTGAGGCGGGCTGGAACTTAGATAACAGCTATACCGGTCTGCCTGAGACATTCTATACGCTGCAGACGCCGGTCCGTGTTCGCGCTCCGAAGCTCGTTGTACTGAACAGCCGTCTGGCGGAATCGCTGGGCTTGAACCCTGACGTGCTGAAGGGCGCGGCGGAGGTATTCGCAGGCAATGAGATTCCTGAGGGGGCCCAGCCTCTGGCTCAGGCGTATGCGGGGCATCAATTCGGACACTTCAACATGCTGGGCGACGGTCGGGCGCTGCTCATCAGCGAACACATCACGCCTGCAGGAGAGCGCTTCGATATTCAGCTTAAGGGTTCGGGACGGACACCATACTCCCGCGGCGGCGATGGGCGGGCGGCGCTTGGGCCGATGCTGCGTGAGTATATCATCAGTGAAGCGATGCATGGGCTCGGCATTCCCACGACCCGCAGTCTGGCTGTAGTGACGACCGGAGAAGAGGTCATTCGCGAGAGTGTCCTGCCAGGTGCGATCATGACCCGGGTGGCAGCGAGCCATCTGCGGGTGGGCACCTTCCAATACGCCTCGCAGATGGCGGAGCGGGACGATCTTCAGGCGCTGGCCGACTATACGCTGAAGCGGCACTTCCCTGAAGCGGCCGCTGGAGGTGAAGGAACGGGAGAGGGGCGGTATCTCCAGCTGCTGAAGGGAGTGATCAAGCGTCAAGCTTCACTCCTCGCCAAGTGGCAGCTCGTTGGCTTCATCCATGGAGTCATGAATACGGATAATATGGCGCTCAGCGGAGAGACGATCGATTATGGACCATGCGCGTTCATGGATACCTATGACCCGGCTACCGTATTCAGCTCAATTGATCGACAAGGACGCTATGCCTATGGCAACCAGCCGGGGATTGCGGCATGGAACCTAGCCCGATTCGCGGAAGCGCTGCTGCCGCTGCTGCATGAAGATGAGGATGGGGCGGTTGCACTCGCACAGGAAGCAATCGCTGGGTTCGCGGAGCACTATCAGCAGCACTGGCTGGACGGCATGAGAGCTAAGCTGGGGCTGTTCGGGGAAGAGCAGGAGGATGAGCAGCTGTTCCACGACCTCCTGGGCCTGATGAAGGAACACCGTGCCGATTATACGAATACATTCGTTGCCTTGACGACTGGCAAGCTGGAGGAGTCCCCGCTGTCCTGCGTGAAGGAATTCGCACAGTGGCAGGAGAGATGGCAGGCAAGGCTGGGGAGACAGGCACAGTCAAGAGAGGACTCCGAGCAGCTGATGCGCAGCAGCAATCCGGCAGTCATCCCGCGCAACCACCGAGTGGAAGCCGCGCTGGAAGCAGCGGAGCAGCGTGGAGATTACAGCGTCATGGAGTCGCTCGTTGCGGTGCTGGCTAATCCTTATGCTTATTCACCAGAGCAAGCCGAGTACGCGGAGCTGCCAGGTGACTCCCCAGACCGGCCATATAGAACGTACTGCGGGACGTAAGAGCGGGTTGGATAGATAGACAAATGTAAGAAGGCTGCCCGTCACAGGGCAGCCTTCTTAGGTTAGGAATAGTGTTCATTCCGCTATCCTCTGCGCAGCAGAAGCAGCATGAAGTATGGTGCGCCTATCAGCGATACGATGATGCCGGCCGGAATGCCGCCGGAGGTGGGGATGTTACGCCCGATCGTATCCGCGAGCAGCAGCAGCCAGCCTCCAATTAGGATAGCCACGGGCATGAACAGCTGGAAGCGGGGGCCGACCAATGCCCGAGCGATATGAGGAGCCATGAGGCCGATGAAGGCAATGCCTCCGGTTACCGATACAGCTGACGCTGCAAGGGCGACGGCTGTGAGCAGCAGCATGGTTCGTTCGCGATTCACGGACACACCTACTCCTACGGCTACTGCATCGCTAAGTCCGAGCAGATTCAAGCGATTCGCCTTCCAATATGCGTACGGCATCAGGACGAGCAGCCAGGGCAGGAGAGCGAGGACGAATGGCCAGTCCGTTCCCCATATGTTCCCCGCCATCCACTTCGCGATGAAGTCGACCTTGGTCCGGTCCGCGGAGGAGATCAAGACAATCATGAGCCCGGAGAACGCGAAGGCGAAGCCTACTCCATTCAATACCAAGCTGATGGGCTGCAGCCCTCCGAGCCTCTTGTTGTAGGACAGCAGGTAGAGCAAGACAGTCGTTCCTATGGCTCCCACGAAGGCGACGAGTGGAATCATGAAGGCGAATGTCCCGATATCGATAGGCATGAACAGGAAGAAGACCGCAATAGATACGCCAGCTCCTGAGTTGATGCCGATGATGCCGGGGTCTGCGAGATCATTGCGGGTAATGCCCTGCAGGATGGCGCCGGACAAGGCAAGTGCCATCCCTGCCAGCAACGTCACGAAGATACGCGGGAGTCTCAAGGAGTAGAGGACGAACTCTTCTTTGAAGGTTCCATGGCCAAGCAGAGTGGGAATGAGCCGATCATAGGACAGCTTGGCAGAGCCTAGTCCCATCCCTGCAACGATCGTTGCAAGGATAAGTACTGCCAGTATGAGCAAGATGAACCGCTGCTTCTTAACAAGTGGGGATCCCTTCATCCTCATGAGAATGCCCTCCCTGCTCTGCGTGCAACAATCAGGAAGAATGGCAAGCCCAATATAGCTACAATCGCGACGACCGGCGTCTCGAATGGCGCATTAAGCGTCCGGCCGACGGTATCCGCTGCCAGCATGAACGTGGACCCGACCAACGCGGACATGGGCAGCACATAACGATAATCTGTTCCGACGATGGCTCGTACGACATGAGGAATAGCAAGCCCGACGAAGGCAATATTGCCAATCAGAGCCACAGAGGCTCCTGCAAGAATGATGATGACCGCGAATAAGACAGCTCTAACCTGTGCCGTTCGCTGACCGAGGCCAACAGCTACTGATTCATTCAAGCTTAGAATAGTCAGTTGCCTGGACAGCAGCATAGCAACGAATAGCCCGCCCACGATACATGGAATAACAACCTGGAGCTGGCTCCAGGTTGTTCCAATCATGCCTCCAGCCGTCCACATGGAGACGTCCTTCGACACCTTGAATGTAATGCCGATGCCTTCGGCAATCGCTAGGAGGAAGGCAGATACAGCCGACCCGGCAAGTACGATGCGCAGAGGGGACAGGCCGCCTTGCCGGAGCGAGCTTAGCCCGAACACCATCCCCGCACCTACAGCCGCACCGATGAAGCAGGCAACCATCGTGAAGGAGTAGCTGGCTGATGTGCCGAAGGCAATCGTCATCGCAAGCGCTGCATTAGCGCCGGCGGTCAGCCCGAGCAGACCGGGATCCGCAAGCGGATTCCTCGTCATGCCTTGCATGATCGCGCCAGATACGGCAAGAGCGGCTCCGACTACGATCGCAGCAATCTCTCGAGGCAGCCGAATCTCACGAATGATGAGAATCTCCTCGCTGACTGCATCAGAGGTCATGCCAAGCCACACATCCTTCACCGATATATCTGCTGCACCGAACACCATGGCAGCAACGAAGGCTCCGAGGAGCACAATCGCAGCTGCGATGAACTTGTAAGCAATGGGGATTCTACGGCGAACCGTACGAACTGAACTCATGCTCTTACTTCCCTAGGAAGGACTGCTTGAAGAAGGCTAGCTGCTTCTCAAGCGTGACAGGATCACTGAAGGATGCGCCATTGCCGAGCATCTCATATACCCGATTGTTCTTCACTGCAGGAATGTTCTTGTACGATTCCGTCTGCTGGTAAGCCGTATCCGCATCGGTGTACTTGCTCAGGATGACATAGTCGCCCGCATATTCCGGAAGCACTTCAGCCGAGATCGTGTAGTAGCCGGCCTCTAGTGCGACCTTCTTGACGGATTCCGGCATCTTCAGCTTCATGGCCTGATAGAGAATCTCGGTACCGCGAGCCCAGTTGTTGCCGTACACGTACAGATCCTTCCCGAAGCTCTCGATGACGGATACGGTAGCATCCTCGCCAATCTTCGCGCGAATCTCTTCCCCAGCCTTCTCAGCCTCAGCCTTGAATTCATCGACCCAAGCCTGAGCTTCCTTCTCCTTGTTCAGCAGCTTGCCGATCTCAACGTGCTGCGTCAAGTAGTCAGCCTTGCCCCAAGTATAGGTGACAGTCGGAGCAATCTCCTTCAGCTTATCTAGATTCTTAATATTCGACAGTCCAATAATGAGATCAGGCTCCAGCTCAATGATCTTCTCCAGATTCTCATCGGATACTTCTGCAACATCCTTCATCTCCTGCTCGAAGGTAGGGTTCGACTTCGACCAGACATCTGTGCCTACAACGTTCACTCCGAGGTGGAGGACATTGCCCGTGAAGCCGGACAGCAGGATGACACGCTGTGGATCAGCAGGAACCTCAACCGGTCCTGTCTCGGACTGGTATGTAATCGTGGTGGCTTCCTTGTTCCCGGAGTTGGCGTTGCCTTCAGCCTGGCTGCCTTCGGCGCTGTTGCCTGAATTGCTGGTACTGTTACTGCCGCAAGCACTGATTAATAGAATAACGAGCAAGAGCAGGAATGGAACGGATAGCTTCTTCATATGAACGACTCCTCGAATGATAGTAATGTATTGATTGATAATAATTATCATTGTCAACGAGAATAAATTTAACTCGATTTAAGCTTAGTGTCAAGTCGTAATTCATTATAAGGTGATGACACTGGTGATCATTACACCTAATGATTACCAGTGTCATGCTGCCTGTTCAGGATGCCTTCCTCTAATACGTCATACTTATTATCATAATTCCGCTCGATATGTCTCTCCCCCCATAGGCACAAGGAGTCTAGAATGCTCTTCAGAGACCAGCCGTAATCCGTTAGGGAGTATTCTACTCGTGGAGGAACTTCGTTATAGACCTGGCGGTGAACAATCTCGTCTTCCTCTAATTCCCGTAGCTGCTGGGTAAGCACCTTCTGTGTAATGCCTGGGATCAAGCGCTTAAGCTCGCTAGTCCGCTTCGTACCTAGAATGAGATAACATAAAATTAATACCTTCCACTTGCCGCCGATTACTTCAAGGGAAGCTTCAACCGGTATGTTGTACTTGTGAATGATGATCTGTCCCTTCCGCGAATTCATTATTCTAGTTACTTATAAGTACCTTGGATACTTACAGGTGCTATTGCTACTTATAAGTGCGTACTTCTCAGTCTGTCCATTCTCCATCATAATAACAGACATGCAAAGTAACAAGCGATTGCGTAGAGCTCAAGCTTGGGCTTCATATATCAGACATTGGAGAGGGGATAGTTAGACATATGGATCTTAAACTTAGAGATAGATTAGTGTTGGTTACAGGCTCAACAAGCGGAATAGGTAAAGGCACGGTCAAAAGCTTCCTGCAAGAAGGGGCAAGAGTCATTGTGAACGGCAGAACGGAGCAAACCGTTAAGTCAGCCGTGGAAGAGCTGTCTACGTATGGTACGGTATATGGAATTGCGGCCGATGTAGCAAAGGCTGAGGATTGTCAGCAACTGGTGAAGCAAGTGAATGAGATTGGCAGTCTAGATGTGCTCGTGAATAATACTGGCATATTCGAAGTCAGGCCCTTCGCTGAGGTGACAGATGAGGAGTGGCTGAATTATTACCAAGTGAATGTGTTAAGCGCCGCAAGGTTATCACGTGCATTCCTGCCAGGCATGATGAGTCGCAACTTCGGCAGAATCATTAATATTGCCAGTGAGGCGGGCATTAAGCCTTACCCGGAGCTCATTCCTTATGGAATGACCAAGACATCCTTGATTACTCTATCAAGAGGGCTTGCCGAAGTGGCTAAGGGAACGAGAGTGACTGTGAACTCCGTTCTTCCCGGCCCAACATGGACTGAAGGATTCGCCCAGTTCATTACTGATCTGGCTGCAGAGAAGGGGCAGCCGCTTGATACCTTCATTACGGAGTACTTCAAGCATGATGTCCCTACCTCGCTCATTCAGCGGTATGCAACAGTGGAGGAGGTCGCGGATACGATTGTATTCCTAGCTTCGGAGAATGCTTCAGCAATCAACGGTGCTGCTCAGCGGGTTGAAGGAGGAATTATTCAATCCATCCTGTGAACGATGTAGTTCATACCGAGGCCCGATGGGCACCTGACCTGATCCATCACTCACTCATCAACACGAATAGACTGGCTGCATCCACGCAGCCAGTCTATTCTCTATATCACGACAGCTTAGCCAGCTCCTTGTGCACAATCGGCGCCACCTTGGTGCCGAGGAGCTCAATTGCGCGCAGCACCTCGCGATGCGGCATCGTGCCGACATTCACATGCAGGAAGAAGCGGGTGACACCAAGGTTCCTGCGCAGAAGAACGATCTTCTCCGCCACGAACTCGGGGTCTCCGACATAGAGCGCGCCTCGCAGGCTGCGAGCTTCATCGAAGGCCGAGCGGGTATAAGGAGGCCAGCCGCGCTCACGTCCAATGACATTCATCTGGACCTGCGTAGGTGGGAAGAACAGGTCTGCAGCCTGATCCGTCGTCTCCCCGACGAAGCCATGCGAGTGCGTCGCAATCTGCAGCTTGCTCACGTCGTGGCCAGCCCGGGCGGCCGCTTGCTTGTACAGATTGACGAGCGGCGCGAACCGCTCCGGCATGCCGCCGATGATGGCGAAGGCAACGGGAAGGCCGAGCGTGCCTGCGCGCACGGCAGACTCTGGCGACCCGCCAGTCGCAATCCATACGGGCAGCGGGCTCTGCACAGAGCGCGGGTATACGCCCAGATTGTTAATTGCGGGGCGGTGACCGCCGCGCCAAGTGACCTTCTCTGAAGCGCGGATGGCGAGCAGCAGCTCCAAGTTCTCCTCGAACAGCTCATCATAGTCGTCGAGGCTGTATCCGAACAGCGGGAAGGACTCGATGAACGACCCCCGGCCCGCCATAATCTCTGCCCGCCCATTCGATAGTCCATCCAGCGTCGAGAAGCTCTGGTAGACCCGAACCGGGTCATCCGACGACAGCACCGTCACTGCGCTCGTGAGCCGAATCTGCTTCGTCAGCCCAGCCGCTGCTGCGAGTACGACAGCAGGCGCTGTGCCGGCATAGTCTGCACGGTGGTGCTCCCCAATGCCGTAGACGTCCAGACCGACTTGGTCAGCCAGCACGATCTCTTCGACCGCATGGCGAAGTCGCTCCGCATGGCTCATGATCTGTCCCGTCACCGGGTCCGGTGTCGTCTCCAGGAAGGTGCTAATGCCTATCTCCATTCGTGCATGGGGCTGCGTCATCTCTTCATTCCTCCATCTGTAGCTTCATCGTTATCCTTATAGTTATTCCCTAACCAATACTATACTATATAATGTATCTAATTAATAGTGAGTATTAGGCATTGGGAATCAGGCGTTAAGAGAACTGGCTAATTGTTAGTGAAAAAAGAGCAGCAACCCCGCAGTATCTAGGGGTTTGCTGCTCTTGTGCTGTCGCCTACCCGCGCTTCCGTCCCAGCTCCTCCACCTCAGTGAGCCACTTCGCGCGCTGCTGCTCTGTGGAGGAGTTAATCGGGCTGAGCTCGGTGATGCGCACCGGGTTGATGCCGCAGAACTGAAGGACATTGCGCCTCACCACTTGATGCCCGGCCCGCTTATATAGGAGGCGGTTGTACCAGGAAGGGGTGTCCAGCGTGACGATGAGCCTGGCGGACCGCCCCTTAAGCAGCTTATCCCAGGTCATGGAGTTCGGACGGGTCTGGTAGGCGAAGCCTGGCAGCAGCACGCGATCGAAGAATCCCTTCAGCAGCGCTGGTGTGGTGCCCCACCAGATTGGATAGACGAAGACGAGGTGATCTCCCCACTTAATTATCTCTTGCGCTCGAAGCAGGTCGTCCTCCAGCTCCATCCGCTGCTGATAGCCATGCTTCAAGATCGGATCGAACGTTAACGAACCGAGATGCAGACTGCGCACCTCCGCTCCGCTTGCCGTCGCACCCCGCTCATAGGCTTCAGCTAAGGCTGAACTATAGCTTGCTGCACTTGGATTGCCATTCACGATCATTATTTTACTACCCATATTCTTCCTTCCTCCTCGTACGTGATAAGATAGATTAAGCATAATCTAGAGGAAGTCCATGGAATATGATGAAGGATGCCGGAATGTTATTCAATCACGCAGGAGGTGCTGAAGTCATGCCATCAAGACTCGCGGCGGATCAGGAGTCAATCAGGCCGAGCTATACAGCGGAGATCGGAGTGAGTGTCTCCATGGTCTATCCTATACTGAGGACGCTGGTAGACAAGGGCCTCGATAAGGATGCATGGATAGAGAAGGCTGGGTTCGACGTGGCGCTGCTCCGTGATACGGAAGCGAAGGTGGAGGATGAGCACTACGAGCGACTAACGGACTTAGCTGCTGCGATGGTCTCGGATGAGCTGTTCGGCTTGCACCAGGGTCAGAGTGTAGAAGTAGCCGACCTAGGAATCGTGGGCTATGTCATGCTGCATTCAGGGACGATTGGCGGGGCGCTGGCTGCCTATCAGAGGTACAATGCCCTCGTCTGCAACAATTATAATATCCACTGGGAGCCGGATGGTGATGACGTCGTGCTGACCATTACGTATCACCATCCGCATCGGCCTCCGGCTCGTCACTGCGTGGAGGATATGACCAGCTCACTGTATCATCTGATGGTGCGGCTGGCATGCCGTCCCATCGCGCTGCAAGGGGTACGGTTCACCCATGCACTGCCATCGCTAGCTGGGGAGCAGGCGTATGCCGATGTGCTAGGTGTAGTGCCGGAGTTCGAGGCTGCTGAGAGCAGCTTCCGAATCCGGAGGGAAGTGCTTGACTATCCTGTCTTATTCTCAGATGCCAAGCTGCTAGCGACGTTCGAAGCGATGGCCGAGGAGGCTAGACGCCGTCTCGTACAGGGCCGGCAATTCTCGGATGAGCTGCATCAGTGGCTGCTGAAGCAGCTGCCGAAGGCGTTGCCTAGCTTGAAGGAAGCGGCGCGTGCTCAGCATATGAGTGTGCGAACTCTGCAAGTAAGGCTGCAGCAGGAGCAGACAACGTATCAGGAGCTGCTGAATCAGGTCCGCAAGGAGCTGGCGTTCAGTTACTTGGTCCAGCCGGATTACAAGATCGGGGAGGTTGCCTACTTGCTGCACTTCTCCGAGCCAAGCGCCTTCCAGAGTGCCTTCAAGAAGTGGACGGGAGTCACACCGCGGCAGTATCGGCAGGAGAGCATCCGCTGATCCGCTCATTCGTTGATTCGTTGATTCGCTGAGATAGGCAGAGATGAAGACCGACGGGAAGAATCAACGTGATTCTCTCCCCTTCGTCATGGTTCGATGAATCATTCGTTCACTCAGCTCCCACAGACGAGCACCAACGGCTGCGTCTGCCCGGTCAGGGGAGATGCTGAGCTTCGCTTGGCGATGATAGAGCCCGGCCTGTCCGGAGCCCATTATCCTATCCATCTCCTTCGACAAGGCCAGCTGGAGCGGGGCCTCGGCACCCTCCCGCGCATTCAGCACAGAGGAGCGGAAGAAGAAGCCCATGAGCTTCATCATAGCCTGCGGGAGCTCGCGGCGAATCTGTGTCTCTACGGCTCCGGGATTCACAGCGAGACACTGCACCTGCTGACCCTTGAACCTTCGGGCAAGCTCAACGATGAACACATCATTCGCGTACTGCGCTTGCCCGAGTCCCTTAAGTCCGCCAATCCTCATCGCTCCCTCCAAGTCATCCCAATGAAGCTTCCCCTTCCTTGTACTGGAGGCTGCAATCGTAATGACCCGTGACGGCTGGCCTTGAATAAGCTTATCCGTGAGCAAGGCAGTCAGGTAATATCGGCTTAAGTAATCCACCGCCCACGTTCGTTCGATGCCATCCTCGGTCAGATCGCGCTTAGGCAAGATGATTCCCGCACTGTGCACAAGCAGCCCCAGACCTTGCGGACAGTGATGGATGATTACCTCTGCCACACGGTTAACCTCCTTCATGAGGCTCAGATCGGCTTGGATGTAGACAAGCTGATCATGATAGGCTGCGTGCTGAGCCGCCACCTGAGAACCCTTCATCGCGTTCCGGCCGACGAACAGCACCTTGAACCCCTGCTCCAGCAGCGGTCCAATCATCTCCCTGCCGATCCCGTCTGTTCCCCCTGTAATGACAGCTGTAGATCGATTCATCATGGCCTGTTCCCCCCTTCATAGCTTAGTCCCTCACGGATGATCCATCGCTTCAGCGAGTCCTCGATGGATGGTGCTGGGCCGAATACTTGCTCTTGTCTCGTCAGATCGGCCACATAGCTGCCTGATTCAACGAATCGGACGGATGGAGCAAGACCCTTCACCATAGGATTGAACAGCCCAATGAAGGAGAATAACAGCTTCGCCAGCCAGGGCGGAGGTGTCGACGTCTTAATCTCCCGCTTCAGCTCCTTGCTCAACAGGGCCGCAAGCTGACCAATACTGACCGATGGCTTCGCTCCCAGATCGATAATCTGTCCATGGGCCTGCTCATGATCGAGCGCCATGACAAGTGCCCGCGCTACGTCCTCTGAGAGTATCGTGCTCGCTGACGCGTCCGGGGAGATCATCGTCCGAATGGTTCCCTTCCTCACAGCTTCAGCCGTGAGCAGGGTGTCCAAGAATCCGCCAGGCCGCAAGGACACGAAGGGAACCTGCTTCTCCTTCAAGTAATCCTCAACTAGCTTCTTCTGGTGAAAATGAGGCACATCCAAGGCCCGATCCGCCGCCAGAATACTGGTGAACACAAATAGTCGCAGCTTCGCCTTCGCTGCAGCGTCCACCAGATTGCGGTTGCCATGGTCATCGACAGACGACAGGCTGTCACCGCGGCGCCGACCCGAATACCCAATGGCGGTTGTAATTAACGCATCCATGCCGTTCAGTGCAGGAGCCAGTGTCTCCGGCAAGGTCAGATCCCCTCGAACGATCTCTACCCCTTGTGCTTCGAGGGAAGAGGCATCACTTCCTGGGCGCACCAGGGCACGTACCTGCTTCCCCCTAGTCAGAAGTTCCTTCACTACCTTGCCTCCCAAGCTGCCGGTTGCTCCAACCACTAATACTCTCATCATCTTCATCTGCAATCTCTCCCTTGTTCTCTAATTGTTTAGAACTAAACAATATAATCAAAAAAAAATAATCTGCAAACTCTGTCTACAAGCTCTGATCAACCTTGCGAAGAAGTCTTAACAGCTCTTCTCTCTCTTGCTCCGTTAAGACGTTGAACTTGTCCGATACGAACTGGTCATGGTCAGGTATTACTTCCTGGAGGAAGGCTCTTCCCTGTTCGGATAGGGAGACAGAAGCGGAGCGCCCTTGTCGCTTCTTCATAATGTAGCCGGCGTCCTCAAGCTTGTCGATCAGCTGACTGACATTCCCCTTGGTCACCGCCAGACGCGTTGCAATCTCTTGCTGCATCATGCCGTCCGTGGCAGCGAGCTGGTTCAACAGGGACAGCTGAGGCGCTGTAATCTGCCGCTCCTTCAGCGGATATTCGGCCATGCGGCCTATCTTCTGGGCAATGCGAATCATTCTTAGCCAGATCATGACGGCGTTGTCGTTAGAGCGAATGTTTTTATCCATGACGATAGTTTATAACTGAACAATGAGGAAGTCAAGTGAGCAACTAGGAAGTGTGGACTGAAGCATAAGGGGACACAGCCATGTTGTGTCACTTGCCCGATTGGGATAGAATCTATAGAGGAGCACCAATTGGAAAAGAGGAACAAGAACACATGTCGACTCACGTAGAAACCCCTACCCCAATAAAACCATCCATCTATGGATTAACCTTAGAGCAATTAACCGCGTGGCTTGGTGAGCGCGGGCACAAAAAATCTCGAGCCGTTCAAGTATGGGAGCTTCTCTATCGGAAGCGGGTGACGGACTTCGCCGCAATGGAGGGTGTGCATGCGGAAGCGATCAAGCTGCTGCAGGACAGCTTCGCGATCCAGACGCTGACCGAGCATACGAAGCAGGAATCGAGTGACGGAACGATTAAGTTCCTGTTCAAGCTGAGCGACGGCAACCTCATCGAGACCGTCATGATGCGGCACAAGTTCGGACTGTCGGTCTGCGTCACGACGCAGGTGGGCTGCAACATCGGCTGCAGCTTCTGCGCCAGCGGACTGCTGGCGAAGAGCCGGGATCTGACGAGCGGCGAGATTGTCGAGCAGATTATGAAGGTGCAGCTGAATCTAGACAGCAGGGAGCAGGGCGAGCGGGTCAGCCATGTCGTCGTCATGGGCATCGGCGAGCCGTTCGACAACTACGAGCATATGTCGAACTTCATCACGGTCATTAAGGACCACAAGGGACTGGCCATCGGGCCTCGGCATATTACGGTGTCGACCTGCGGGCTGGCGGACAAGATTCGTGAATTCGCGGACAGCGACCTGCAGACGAATCTGGCGGTGTCGCTGCATGCGCCGAATGACGAGCTGCGGACACGGATTATGAAGATTAACCGTGCCATTCCAATTGCGAAGCTGATGGATGCGATTGACTACTATCTGGAGCGGACCAATCGCCGCATCACGCTGGAGTACATCCTGCTGAAGGACGTGAACGACCAGCGGGAGCATGCTCTGGAGCTGGCCGCCCTGATCGGGGATACCCGCCGCGCTCTTGCTAACGTGAACCTGATTCCGTACAATCCGGTCGATGAGCATAGCCAGTACCAGCGCAGCACACAGGAATCCATTACAGCCTTCTACGACACGTTGAAGAAGCAAGGAATAAGCGTCAGCGTCCGCCTCGAGCACGGCGCCGACATCGACGCTGCTTGCGGTCAGCTGCGCAGCAAGCAGATGAAGGAAGCTTAATATGGCATAGCAATATAAGCATGATAAGCTGCAATGTAGTAAGGCATCTTCGAACAGTCATTTCTGTTTGAGGATGCCTTTTTGTGGGAAGACGAGCCGATGGGTGCAATAGTGTGGTATCCTTATGTATTCGATCCTGGACAGAATAGAAAATAATTGTATAAAATAGGAGACCTTCATGAACTTCAATGACTTAAATATTGCGCCAGCTATCTTAAAGGCGTTAACCAAAGAGAATTATACGCAGCCTACACCGATTCAGGAGCAGGCGATTCCAGCTGTGCTGGCTGGCCGAGATCTGCTCGGCTGTGCGCAGACGGGAACCGGGAAGACCGCCGCGTTCTCCTTGCCTACTATTCAGCTGCTAAGTCAGCAGCCGCGGAAGGGGAGCGGGAAGCGCCAAGTGCGCTCGCTCATTCTGACCCCGACGAGAGAGCTGGCTCTGCAGATTCTGGAGAATATGCAAGCGTACGGACAGTTCACTGACCTGCGGTATACAGCCATTATTGGCGGTGTCTCGCAGATGAAGCAGGAGCAAGCGCTGCGGCAGGGAGCCGATATCGTCATCGCTACGCCAGGCCGGCTGATTGATCTCATTAACCAGAAGCATATCGACCTGCAGCACATACAAGTGCTTGTACTCGACGAAGCCGACCGCATGCTGGACATGGGCTTCATCAACGATGTGAAGAAGATTATCGCTCTGATGCCGAAGAAGCGCCAGACGCTGTTCTTCTCCGCGACGCTGCCTCCCGAGATCTCTAAGCTCGTGAAGACGCTGCTGGTTGATCCGGTCAAGGTGGAGATTACCCCCGTATCCTCTACGGCAGAGCGAATCGAGCAGGCCATCTACAAGGTGGACAAGGACAACAAGCAGAATCTGCTCGTCCATCTGCTGAAGGACAAGGCGATCGTCTCCGCCCTCGTCTTCACTCGCACGAAGCACGGAGCGGACCGCGTCGTTCGCGGCCTGAACAAGGTGGGTATTACCGCCGCCGCCATCCATGGCAACAAGTCGCAGACCGCCCGCCAGAATGCGCTTAGCAGCTTCAAGAGCGGCAGCACTCGCATCCTGGTGGCGACGGATATCGCAGCGAGAGGCATTGATATTGATGAGCTGTCTCATGTTATCAACTTCAATCTGCCGAACCTTCCCGAGACGTACGTTCACCGGATTGGCCGGACTGGCCGCGCGGGTCTAAGCGGAATCGCCATCTCCTTCTGCGAACGGGAAGAGCTCCCGTACCTCAAGGACATCGAGAAGCTGATCAAGAAGTCCATTCCGGTCGTGGCCGACCATCCGTACCCGATGGCCGCCGCGGCTTCCAGCCGGTAACGGTAATCGAGAACATGAGCAAGAGCGCTGACCGCGAGGTCAGCGCCTTTTTTTATAGCCGCATTACGCTTGACGATGATTCGATTAAGCCGGAGGATTCTTGACTGTGGCTGTGTCTTCCATCTGTTCCGAGCGGGTCCCCCCAGGCTCACAGCCCCTCTGGTACTGCTTGGGCGTCTGCCCGTATCGTTCCTTGAAGATGCGAATGAAGTGATTCGGGGAGTTATAGCCTAGCTCCGCGGCAATCTCCAGTACCGACAGCTTCTTCTCCTCAATCAGGTGCAACGCGGCCTGCAGCTTGCGATCCGTCACGTATTCGGTGAACGTCATTCCGCTGCTTGCGCGGAACACCCGGCTTAAGTAAGCGGAGCTGATGCCAACTTGGGAAGCGATGTGCTCCAAGCTGAGCTCGCGGAACGTGCTCTCTTCAATAGCGGAACGAATCTTCACTTGCAGGTCGCTCTCGCTGCTTCTGCGCCGCTCTTCCATATGGGCAATCGCGACGCTGACAAGCTTGCCCATCCATTCTTGAACCGCGCGCAGTCCCCTAAGTGCTCGGAACTGCTCACGAATATCTGACCCGAACATAGCGGAAGTACTGAAGCCAAGCGACTGCAGCGTCTTGCGCAGAGTAGATACCATATCGAACAGAAGATGCTTCACATACGACACGGTATAATGCTCTATCCGTATATCTTCCACAACGGTGTCGATTAGCCGCAGCAACGCCCTCTCATCAGCGACGCGTATACCCTGCTCCAGCTCGTTCAACAAGCGCAAGGCCCGGTCTGACTGTATCTGCCCCCTGTTCGCCACATCCAGATCCTCATAAGCAAGGGGAGTCCGATCCTCGTACAGATAGCTATACTTCGCGGCCTCTTGCGCTTCCTGGAAGGTTGCGGCGATAGCGCCTTCCTCCATCTCCTTAGTTGTGCCTATGCCAAGCACCGCCTGCACGCCTGCCTGTTCCTGCTGAGCCCATGCCGCTAATAGGAGGCTTACTTGCTGAATGGCCTCCCGCATAGGAGCGGCATTCTCCGTATAGATGAAGCCGTGTATGTAACCGCTCTGTCCTCTTACTGCCCATACCTGACCCTCGCTCGGTGCTTGCTCCAATTCCTCAATCAGGCGGTACACTTGCACCATCTCACTCTCGAACTGCGGATTGCTCTTGAGGGGATACTCGATATTGAACCCCGTAACATACCCGCCTTGCAACGCTGAACCGATTAGGGCCTGCTGGGTGATCGACGTGTTCACCTGCTGCTCGCCCTGCAGAAGACCCCATATATAATGATGTCGAATGACCGCTTTATTGGCATCAATCGTCTCGTTCAGATGCGTAATCGTATTGGAGTACGTACGAATCGCACGATTAATGGGCTTATGGATCTTACGCGTCAGTACATACGAACCAAGGATGCCGGCCAACACCACCAATCCGCCTAAGGCATATAGAATGGTCCTTAGCCTGTTCACCTTCTCATATAACACATCTCTAGGTGCCAGAGACAAGTAGCGCCATTGGTTATATTCCGACTTGTTCATGGAGATCATGTACGATTCACCATGCCAGTTGGCTGCGAATTCATCCTTCTCAGCGTTACGGACAGCTTGCCTTATGGCAGGGCTAGTGGACAAGCCATGCAGGTCCAGTGAGTTGTTCTGATTGTGTGCGAGAATATCCCCGTCCTCATTAACGATTAGAAGCATGCCATCCGTATTCGGCTTCATCTGCTGAAGCATCTTCCCGATAAGCTGCACATCAATCTGAATACGAATAACGGCCTGACGCTTGTCGATAGGTGCAGAATACGGGATGCTTCGCAGGTAAGTGACATACCTTCCCTCTTCGGAGGAGCTCGTTGCTGACGGAGGGAACCACATTACATTGTCCTTAGCCTTCTGCAGAATGCTCTTCCAGCTTGCTTGAATCGCAGGGCTGCACCCTTCGTTATCCATATAGCAGAAGCGTGAATCGAATAATAGCAGCTTGGTTCTCGGGTAATACAGATCAACCGAATGTGCGAACGGGAGCTCCCTCTTAATCTGGTCCAGCTTCCTAATCGCATCAAGCAGTGCCTTGGTGTTGCCCCTGACGTCATTCGTAGCTTCGTAGAACGCTTCGTTATAGGTGTAGAAGTCGGTGAAGCTGCGGTTCACCGTTCTCAACATTTCATTAATTAATTGCTGATCAATGGTGCTGCGAAGGTGAGTGGCGCTCTGAACATTATAAGTCTCTATCTCTTCCTGGTAGGCAGGCAGCACATATTGAAGAACGACTGCCTGCGATACCAAGGTGACAAGGAGCACCAGCAGCGCATTGAACAGGAAGATTCGTGCGAAGAAGGGATTGTTCATCATCCATTGTCTCATAGATTCTACAGGCCTCCTTCGCAATCATCGTCTAATGTTGTTCGACATGCGTGCTCGGCATCCCTCCCGGCCTACTTGCCGAGCATCTTCTTGTACTCTTCGTTGACGTCCTTCTCTACCAAGTCTCCGCCATTGGCCTTGAAGGTCTGGACGAAGGTATCGAAGCTGTCAATACTGGCTTCTCCCAGGATAATATTAAGATACGAATCAACGACCAGTTTACCAAGATTGGTCTTGTTTTTGCCGTAGGATTCAACAGTTGGTGTGATCGGAGGGGTATAGCCTGTCGATTTATATTTATCTGCGAATGCATAAGTGAATGGGTCATTCTTTTTGGTATATTCCGGACTTTCTATGACATTGAATATCGCAATCCCTTTCTTCGCTCTCTCAGCCGCACCTAATTGGGGTTTTAGATTCACGACCATCTCATTCTTCACCGTCCAATCCTCCCCTTCTATACCCTGGAAGGCCAGCATGAAGTAATCATAATCCGATATGGTAGCCTCAATCATTCTCAGGAACGTCTCCACGATTCGCGGATTGCTTGCTCCCTTGGTTGTCAGGCCGAAGGGTAGACCGTGCACGCCCCACTGAACATTGCCCGACTTGCCGTCTGGACCAACGGGAGCCTTGCCGAGCACCAGCTTGCCATTCGGCTGGGACTTCAGGAAGTTCTGGTATTGCGTCCCGCCCTTATCATCAGGATTATCCGGGTTCATCTCATTGCGCCAGTGGTAGAACATGCCGCCAGAGGTCATGCCAATCTTGTTGTTATATAGTGCTTGTGAATCAGCCCAATAGCCGCTGGTGTTCTCCGAAGTGATGAATTCAGGGTCGATGAGCTCTGCCTTGTACCACTTCTGCAGCAGGGCGAGCGCCTCCTTCATCTCAGGCTGAATAGCGGCGAAGGAGATGACTCCATCCTTCACGATATAGTCGAGATTGTCTGAGTTCTTAATGGCACCCTTGAAGCTGGAGATGCCAGGCTTCCCGAACGCGCCTAGAATACTCGGCAAGGCATAGTCTGAGATGCCGTACGTATCCTTCTTGCCATTCTGATCCGGATCATTGTTGCGGAACCTGGTAAGCGCTTCTTCCACTTCCTGCAGCGTCTCAGGCGTCTTCGTGATGCCAACATTCCGCAGCCAATCCTCGCGCCATACCGTAACCATTGGATAATCGCCATTGATATTAATATAAGGCAGTCCGTACAGCTTGCCCTCGTACGTTACCCGCTGCCAGGCATCTGGATAAGAATCGACCAGCTTGGCATAGTTCGGGGCGTACTTGCGAATGGTCTCTTCCTCAATCGGCGCCAGTACGCCATTGTTGACGAGCTTCGGAATATCATCGGTGATGCGCAGGGTGTCCGGCATCTCTCCTGCCGCCAGCTTGATGCTCAGCAGCTCGTTGTACTTCTGATTATCGAGATACCATACCTTGAACTTAGCACCGAACTTCTCCTCCACCATCTTCAGAATCTTGGAGTCCGGATCCGGTTCTCCGTAATTGTTGTAAGCCAGCCATTCAATCGTGACGGGCTCCTTCGGGTCTGCGGTTGCTGCATTCTGCGTGGGACTCGGTGTGTTGCCGGAATTGCCTGAGCCGCTGCAACCGGTGAGAGCTCCTGCTAAGAGTGAGCCTACGAGCAGCAATGAAGCTTGAGTACGGTAAGATCTCATGAATAGATTACCCCCTATTAATTTTTATGGAACATTCAACCCTTAACCGAGCCAAGCAGCGTCCCTTGGACAAAATACTTCTGAAGAAACGGGTAGACGCACAATATCGGAACAATAGAAACAACGAGTGTGGCCATCTTCATGGACTCCAGATTCTGCGCTTGTGCCTGCATCTCTCCCCCAACCGGGATCTGCTGCCCTTCCAGAATGATTCGGCGCAGGATAAGCTGCAGCACTTGCTTCTTGTCCGTCTGCATGTACAGCATGCTGTCGAACCAGGCGTTCCAATGGTGAACAGCTGTGTACAGCGCGACTGTAGCGAGTACCGGCATAGACAGCGGGACAATGACTTTCCACAGAATGTACAGGTCATTCGCACCGTCGATCTTAGCAGATTCCTCCAAGCTGTCAGGCAGAGCGGATATGAAGTTGCGCACGATGAGCAGCAGGAAGGTATTAATGGCCCCCGGCAGCACCAGCGCCCCAATGGAGTTGATCAGTCCCAATTCCTTAACTAGCAGATACGACGGAATAAGTCCGCCGGAGAAGAACATCGTCAGCACGATTACCCCGGTCCACAGCCTGCGGTTGGGGAGTGTTCGCTTGGACAGGGGATAAGCTCCCATGAACGTAAGGATAACGGTCAGCGAGGTAGCTAGCAGCGTACGAACGAAGGTGTTCTGGTACGCTTGCCAGATCAGGTCATATTGGAACACCTGCTTGTAGCCGGTAAAGTCTAAGGCTGTCGGGATGAGATGCAGACCGTAGCTGTTGATGACTTCAATAGGGCTAACCGACACCGTCAGTACTTGCAGGAAGGGCAGCAGCGTTGATACCGTCAGCAGGCTGAGCAGGGCGTAGATGACTCCAATGACGATTCGGTCGGTAATGGATGAAGATCGTTTCATGGGCTAACCCTCCTACAGAATCGTGTCATCGCTGAACCGCCTTGCTATTGCGTTGGCAGAGAGGACAAGAACGAGTGCTACGACATTTTTGAACAATCCAACTGCAGCAGCGTAGCTGTAATTCATCTTAGCAATCCCTTCCGAGTAGGTATAGGTGGAGATGACGTCTCCGACACTCATGACCTTGGCATTAAGCATATTGAATACCTGTTCGAAGTCGTCGTTGATGATGGACCCGGATGATAGAATAAGCATGATGACAATAACCGGAGCGATGGAGGGCAGCGTGATGTACCACATCTTGCGCAGCCTGCTGATGCCATCTACATCTGCGGCTTCATACTGCTCGGGATTAATGCCTGCAATCGCTGCCAAGTAGATAATCGTCTGGAACCCTACATGCTTCCAGATCTCCGAGGTGACTAGAATCGTACGGAACCAATCGACGCTCGCCATGAAGAACACGGGCTTGTAACCTAGAGATGTGATTATATAGTTGATTGGACCCCGGCTTGGAGACAGAATCTCAATGAGGAGACCGGAGAGGACAACCCAGGACAAGAAGTGAGGCAAGTAACTGATGGTCTGAACGACCTTCTTGAACATCGGCTTCATCACTTCGTTCAGCATAAGCGCGAGCAGGATGGGAGCCGGGAATCCGAAGAGCAGCTTGTAGAAGTTAATAATCAGCGTGTTCTTGAGTACAGGCAGGAAGTACATCCCGCTGAACAATTGCTTGAAGTTATCGAGTCCAACCCACTCGCTTCCCGACAGCCCCTTCAGCAGCTTGAAGTCCTGGAATGCCATCATCACACCGTAGATCGGTCCATAATGAAAAATTCCGTAATAGAGTAACACAGGAGCAAGCATGAGGAACATGTACTTGTGCAAGCGGTACTGCTTCAGCCGGCTCGCGAGTAGACTGTCTCTCTTAGTTGATGATGCGGCAGATGGCGATGGCGACACTTGCGTCTTGATCGTCAATCACTCCTTTCCCTTGAACGTGATGCTCATTATTGTGGAAGCGCTTCCTTAAATGAGTCGCCCCTATCGTAACACCGTACGATAGGGGCGACAATGCGAATATGTTGATATAATGGCGGTTATATGACCTTCTGTCCCAAATGGCGGTTACATGACAAATGGTGAAATAGCTACTTCTCCTTCACTGCTGCGGTGAACGTCATCTCAACCTGAGCCGCCCGCGGCAGCCCGTCCAGCTTGATTCTTGTGCGGTAGACCGTTAATGGTTCATCCTTATGCGTACGTTCTGCCAGCTGCTCGACAACCGCACTCCCAGCCCCCTGGCATCGGAGAGTGATGTAGCCCTTCTCCCCAATCCATGTAATGGAGGAGTGATCGATTACCGGGCAGTGGAGGCTGATGAATAACTCTTCAACCGTGTTGTTGTCAGCCTCGAATTCGAATGTATCGATGAGATGGAGGGCAGCTTGCTGATCGTTGTCGGAATTAGAGCTCCATCTAAAGGCTCGTTGTATTCGGGACAATCCTGCTTCATCCGGATAGGCGCGTGTCAGATCCAGCTCGATGGAAGCGGTATGAATATGGCCCTCGTATGACGCTATGACGGCCTCATACCTTCTGCCTGTACCTTGGCAATGTCCATTAATTACGGGCACTGAATGTCCTTCCGAGCTGTTGTGGGTAAGGCTGTAACGGTTCGGTCCGAAGTATTCCTTCGTATAGAGCCCCATTCCGAGATCAGCAAGAAGCGTCTCTCCCGCAATATGTACGAGGAAGTGGCCTAGATCATTATGGTTATGAGGCTCGTCATTATGCCCGCCCTTCGCCGAGAATGCGTATACCCCGGCATCCGTAACCTGACGATTCACCATCCAGCCTGCATCTGCGAATAGGTGGGTTCCCGCAGGAACAGGCTCCTCAAGCAGCTCTGGTCTTGTCCACAGCAGGCTTCGGACCACATGAGGCCAGCGATAGCACCCGTCAGTATGGAAGGGAGCGAGTTGGTTCATCTGAGGAAGCGGCTGCTGCAGCCGGCTGTGCAGCCTGCTGAGCAGTCCAGTATGGAGATGGTGCTGCTCCGGCGCGTCGGAGTAGTTGATGAACTTCTGGCTGCCCAGACTGGCATAGGCAGGGAAGGACGCTATGCTGCGTATCTTGTCCCCTTGCAGCAGATTAAGTGCCCCGCCTGTATATTCATCGAGCATATCGCAGAAGTAGACATAATAGCCGAATCCGTAAGTCCAGTAAGTAATACCCTCCTGACAGCAGCCATCCTCTCCATATCCTTGCAGGAAGCATTCCATTGCGCGAATGACCCGGTCTATCATGCCAGCCAGCCGTTCACGGTCCTCTACCAGCAGCATGGCCGCCATACCGGCAGCACCAGCACAGACGGATGACCAGTTCGCCGTTGAGGACTCCCAGTGGAAGTGCGATGGATGGTGAAAAATCGGCTGCAGCACACGACGTTCCACCTCGCTGCGTACCCGATACTCGATCCACGGATTCAGCCGTCCAGCGAGCAGTGTGATGCACTCGGCGAGGGCATGACTGGTCTCCGCTGCGAACAAGTCGACGATCGACTCGGGCGGAATGCGTCCGCTCTTCACCTGCTCAAGGGAATGCGGCAAGTGTGCAGGCACGCACCACGTGTACTCGCTGCAGATGTCCCAGATTAGATTCTCCAAGGCTGGCAGATAGTCATCCGTCTCATCCATGAGCGTCGCTAGAGTTAAGGCCAGCAGCCGCTCGCGGCGGCGGAAGTACGGACGCTCATATTCAAGACGGGTTCCGATGGCTTCGAACTTATGGAAGGAGTCGAATGGCAGAGCGATTATGGGTTCTTCTCTGGCGCGGTCAGCGGACTCTCGTATCTCCTTCAGCAGCTTCTGCATATACGCTTGGCCGCGGATAGAGCGCCATGCGTCTAGGGAGCGCGCTTCGGGCAGAATGGCGCTGTTGCCTTCCGCCTCAAGAATCGCGCTGCGAATCATTCCGAATGTGTACATACCCAGCCTCCATATGGAATATTATGATGCGCTTTCTATTGTATAGGGAGCTATTCCCTAGCACAATGGCGATATGATGACGGGATGGCTCTCTCTCCCCTGACTGGTGTGTGCAGCATAATGAACCTTCCCCCAGGGCACACTCTTCTAGTTGGAATATATAAGCAAGACATGAGGAGGGTGTAACTATGATTAGGTATGCTGCCAGAATGCTCTTAACCTGTATGCTGGCTCTAGGATTCGGAATCGGAGCGGTGCCACTGATGACGGATGCGGCGGAGGGTCCCATATTCACGCATAAGGACGCCGTCCCCATGCTGTCCGAGCTGAAGCAGATCGGGCCGAATCAGCTGCAGGTGACCTATGACCAGCCGGTGGACGGAGCGAAGGCGATAGATCCTGCGAATTACTGGATTCAGAGCCAGACCGATGAGACGCCTATTGGTATTGCCACGCTTGGCAAGACCGATGCCGTCAAGCCGAGCAACGGACTAACCGCTGATAAGGTGAAGATTGTACCGAGAGTGGATTCGAATCAGAGCTTCGTTCTGACCTTCCACCAGAACATGGCACCAGGTGGGAAGTACAAGCTCATTATCTGCAACGTTACAGCACCTGGCGCACCGCCTTCCAGCGGCGATAACGGCAAGGCTGACTTCGTTGGCCAGTAAGCCAGCCCAGCCTAGCCCAGCCCATGTGCTCAGACTCGTCGAGTCCGGCTCAGGCCTTAGAGCGAAGTGCCATTCATGCGCTTGAAGCGGCTCGGCTGCAACCTATTCAGGCAGTCCTGCCAGCAGAGTTGTGTTCTGCTGGCGGGATTGCCTTTTTCTATTACCAACATGGGCCGGCACCTGTCCTAATCACTCCCACTAGCCAAGCGCAGCAATATGTCTCATACTAGTTGAGCATAATTACGCATCGCCTGAAGGGGGAACGACGTCATGTACAAGCTGCTGCTGGTCGAGGACGAAGAGGATGTGCGCGAGAGCATCCTGCATGAGGTGGAGTGGAACCGATACGGTTATGAAGTGATAGATAAGGCGGAGAATGGCAAGGATGCGATGGACTGCTTCGAGAGGGAGGTGCCCGATGTGGTCGTCACCGACATTCAGATGCCCTTCATGGACGGGCTGCAGCTGTCGGAGTGGATTCGCCGGCATCATCCCGGGACGAAGGTGATCATCCTGACCGGCTTCGATGAGTTCGAATATGCACAGAAGGCCGTGAAGCTGCAGATTGACGAGTATGTGCTGAAGCCGTTCTCCTCGCAGGAGCTGATCGATGCCCTGGTGAAAATAAGCAAGCAGCTGCAGCAAGAAACCGCCGACCGCGAGAACGTGCACCTGCTGGAGGAGCATTACCGCAGAAGTCTGCCGGTGCTGCGTGAGGTGTTCCTGTCGTCGCTCGTGTCGACGAAGCTTCGGCTGAAGGATATTCAGGACAAGCAGCAGAGCTATGACCTCGACCTTGGTGGAAGCGGTTACCTTGTGTCGGTGCTCAGCATGGATCAACCGGCAGCTGCGGTACTGGAGACATCCGATGAGCCGCTGTCACTCAAGGACTCGAAGGACCGGCAGCTGCAGCTGTTCGCCGTCCTGAACATCGCGCAGGAGATTGCAGGCAAGCACGGAATTGGCTATGTATTCCTGCATCAGGATCAGATCGTTCTGCTGGCGATCAGCCAGACGGGCAGCCGTGAAGCGGTCATGGAGCGGACGCTGGGTGTAGTAGAGGAGATTCGCCAGAGCATGGAGCGCTACCTGAAGCTGACCATTACGATCGGAGTGGGCACCGTGGGGGATAAGCCGACGGACATTCACTATTCGTACAGAGACGCCTGCTATGCGCTGGACTACCGGATGATCCTTGGCACGAACAAGGTCATCTGCATCGAGGACGTGGAGTCGCGCTATGTGAACAAGCTGAGGTTCGACGAGCTGAAGGAGCGGACGCTGCTCCGCGGGCTGAAGGTCGGGACGCCGCAGGAGATGAAGGAAGCCGTCGATGAGCTGTTCACCGGCGTCACCGATGCGACCATCTCGGTGAAGGACTATCAGATCTTCCTTGTGGAGATCGTGACGTCCATTCTGACCGCTGCGAAGGATCTGGAGGCGGGTATGGACGAGATCTTCGGTGCGGACTTCGATCCCTTCTCCGACATTCGCGGCTTCAACAATGTGGAGGAAGCGAAGGACTGGATCCTTCAGCTATGCCGCGGCCTGATGCAGCATATTGCCAGCCAGCGGCAGTCCACCTATCGTTCGCTCGTCGATCAGGCGAAGGACTATACGCAGGAGAACTATGCGAGTCCCGATATCTCCATATCCAAGGTGTGCAGCCATCTGCATATTAGCGCGGGGTACTTCAGCGGAATCTTCAAGCGGGAGATGAAGGTGACCTTCGTGCAGTATCTGCAGCAGATCCGGATGGAAGCGGCGCAGGAGCTGCTGCGGACGACGGATCTGAAGCTGTTCGAGATCGCAGAGCGCGTCGGGTTCGCGGAGCCGAACTACTTCAGCTACGCCTTCCGCAAGTATTGCGGGCAATCGCCGAAGGAATACCGCCAGGGGCTGGAGCGGGGGTCCTCATGATTCGCCTCGTCCTGCGAGTCTTCCGATGGCTGCTGTCCGTCATTACGGACACCCTGCGGGTGAAGAGTATCCAGTTCATTATTACCTTGGCCATCATGCTGATTACATTAACCGTCATGACAGTGGTCAGCTTCGTGCTGTACAACAAGTTCTCGGAGACGGCCGAGCAGAATACGTTCCTTAACAATCAGCAGATTGTCGATCAGGTGAACGCCAATCTGGAGGTGTATCTGAAGGGAATGGCGGAGACGTTCGAGTTCGCGGATGAAGAGGTGCTGCGCACGGGAGGTGTTCCGACGGAGGAGCTGAGAGACCGGCTGGAGACGATTCTTAGGACCAGAGAGGATCTTGTTAGTGTGTCGATTTTCACCCCGAAGGGTGTATCCATCGCGAACTACCCGGAGCAGCCGATGCGCAGCAACACGAGAGTGACCGAGCAGAGCTGGTTCACGTCGGCGCTGGACAATCCGAATCATCTGTCGTTCTCCCTGCCGCATATTCAGAATCTGTTCCGGGGGAGCTATACGTGGGTCGTCTCCATGAGCAAGGGTATTACGTATGCGGACGAACGCGGGCGCGTGGATGCTGTGCTGGTCATCGACATTAACTTCAAGACGATCGACGAGCTGCTGCGCAAGGTGTCACTCGGGCAGAAGGGCTACGTCTATATGATTGACAAGTCGGCCGGCAACATCGTCTATCACCCCCAGCAGGAGCTCATCTACAGCGGCCTGAAGTATGAGAATGTGGAGCAGGCGCTGAAGTATACATTCGGTACCTACATTGATCATTCCGCGGGGGAGACCCGGCTCATCACGATTAAGACGACAGATATCGTAGGTTGGAAAATCGTCGGAGTCTCGTTCATGGACGAGATCATCACGACCAAACGCAATATTGGCGGATTCATGCTGTGGCTCCTGCCCTTCGTGCTGGTGTTCGTGCTGCTCATCTCCGCCTATATGTCGGCGAGAATCTCCAATCCCATCAAGCGGCTGGAGCGCTCGATGGCGAAGGTCGAGCAGGGGGACTTCGACATCTACCTGCCTGTCAACGGAGACAACGAAGTCGGGCGGCTGTCCCGCCGCTTCAACATTATGGTGGGGCGCATTCGGGAGCAGACCGAGCAGATTATTGAAGAGCAGGAAGCGAAGCGCAAGGGGGAGCTGGAGGTGCTGCAGGCGCAGATCCATCCGCACTTCCTCTACAATACGCTGAACTCAGTCGTTCGGATGGCGGGCAGCGGCAAGAGCGAGGAGGTCATCGAGATGATTACGGCGCTGTCGCGCTTCTTCCGCATCTCGCTCAGCCGCGGTAAGCACAGCATCACGGTGCAGGAGGAGCTGGAGCATGTACGGAATTATCTCGTCATTCAGAAGTTCCGGTACAAGAACAAGTTCACCTACACGATTACGGCAGACGAAGCGGTACTGAAGCGCAGGACACTGAAGCTGATTCTGCAGCCGCTCGTTGAGAATGCCATCTATCATGGCATTGAGATGATGGTAGATCCGGGGGAGATTGTCATAACAGCAGCACTTGAGGGTGAGGAGGTCATCTTCCATGTGCGGGACAACGGGCTCGGCATGGCCCCGGACAAGCTGGCAACACTGCTCTCTTCCTCTCATTCCGCCTCAATCGTGCAGCTGCCAGGAAGCAAGTCCGACAGCGAGGGGTCTGGTGTCGGCGTGAGGAATGTGAATGAGCGAATCAAGCTGTACTATGGCAGCCGATACGGGCTGCGAATCACGAGCGAGCTGGAGGAAGGGACGGATGTGAGCATCCACATCCCTGCCCTGCTGGGAGAGGAGGACAAGCGATGAGGAGAGGTAGCAAAGGCCGCAGCGGGCGGTTCATGCGGATTATGGGGATCGTGCGGATCATGGGGATCATGGGGATTGTGCGGATCGAGCGGATCGAGCGGATCGAGCGGCACATGAAGATCATGCGGCTCAAGCGGGTCGTGCGAATTGTGCGCAGAGTGCGGATCGTCCATGTCGTGCTGGCGGCGGGGCTGCTGCTTGGGCTGCTGTCCGGCTGCTCCGCCAGTCCGGAGCTGTCGGCGACCGAACCGAAGCGGAAGATCGCGCTTATCCTCCGCTCAGACCAGGCAGACTTCTGGCGAGTAGCTCGCAGAGGAGCTGAGGAAGCGGCGAAGGAATTTGGTGTGGAGCTGACGATCAGCGGACCGCCCGATGAGGAGAATGTCGACGAGCAGGTGAAGGCGCTGAAGCGGAGCGCTGATGAGGGAGCCGAGGCCTACGTCCTTGCTGCGAACGACGACCGGGCTCTGTCGGAGGCGGTGGATGATATCGTGCCCGAGGATAGGCCGGTCATCGCCATCGACACGGAGCTGCATTCGAGCAAGGTGCGCGCATATATCGGCATCGATAACTATGAAGCGGGCCGCAAGGCGGGGGCTAAGCTGGCGGAGACGATTGGCGGCAAGGGCAAGGTAGCCGTCATGGGCTTCAAGCAAGGACAGCAGAACGCTGAGCAGCGGGAGCTGGGGCTGCTGGATGAGCTGGCGAAGCATCCGGACATTACAATCGTTACGAAGCAGTATTGCTATACGAATCAGGAGCTGTGCGCCGAGCTGACGCGCAAGGCAATCGTCATCCATAACGGGCTGAAGGGCATTGTGGCGATGAATGCGATCTCGTCTGTTGGAGTGGCGGAGACGATTCAGGATATGAAGCTGGCTGGTCAAGTGAAGATGGTCACCTTCGACAGCACACCGGAGGATATTGCCCTAATGCAAGAGGGAGTCATTGAGGCGACGATCATATTGAATCCTTTTAACATCGGGTATCTGGGGGTGAAGAATGCGGTGGAGGCGCTGGATGGGAAGAAGCT
The DNA here is from genome assembly GCF_042653305.1 of Paenibacillus sp. GCM10023252. NCBI lineage: Bacteria > Bacillati > Bacillota > Bacilli > Caryophanales > Paenibacillaceae > Paenibacillus > Paenibacillus sp. GCM10023252. Next base: position 1,663 of record NZ_JBHSHW010000028.1, on the reverse strand, counting down.
GGAGCGGCGCTTCAATACGGAGACGAAGGTCATTGATCAGGAGAATATGTTCTGGTCGGACAATCAGAAGCTGCTGTTCCCGTTCGTGAGGTGAGATGACTCTTGCAAGTGTGAAGACATGAGAATATCGATAGAACTGAGCAGGATATTGCATGTCGTTCTTCCTTGTCATCGCTGATAATGAGGAAGCAAGAGCTATACATTATATCCTTATGGAGGTCTTGATCATGATGAGAAAAAAGACGATCTTAGCGGTACTAGCCGCATCTATGGTTCTGGCAGCAGGCTGTTCATCGAATGCCGGCAATAATACGAATTCAGGTGCTGCAAATGGTGGTACGAATGGGGGCGGGGGCGGGGACTTGCCGAAGGTTGGCGTCGCTATCTACAAGTTCGATGACACGTTCATGTCGGGTGTACGCGCCTCCATTGCAGACGCAGCTAAGGGCAAGGCGGAGGTCGACATTGTCGACAGCCAGAATTCCCAGCCGGAGCAGAACAATAAGGTGGATCTCTTCATCACGAAGAAATATAAAGCGATTGCAGTCAACCCGGTCGACCGCACGGCAGCAGGCGTCATCATCGACAAGGCGAAGGCAGCAGACATCCCGGTCGTCTTCCTGAACCGCGAGCCGATGGCAGATGACATGAAGAAGTGGGATAAGGTCTATTATGTAGGTGCGAAGGCGGAGCAGTCCGGTACGATGGAAGGCCAGCTCGTCGTTGATTACTTCAAGGCTCATCCTGAAGCGGATAAGAACAAGGACGGCGTCATTCAATACGTGATGCTGACTGGCGAGCCGGGCCACCAGGACGCGGAGCTTCGCACCCAGTTCTCCATCCAAGCGATTACGGATGCGGGCATGAAGGTCGAGAAGCTGGCCGAAGACACGGCGATGTGGGACCGCGTGAAGGCGCAGGATAAGATGGCTTCGTTCCTCGCATCCAAGGGCGACAAGATTGAAGTGGTGCTGGCGAACAATGACGATATGGCGCTGGGTGCCATTGAAGCGCTGAAGGCGAAGGGCTACTTCAAGGACAACAAGTTCATGCCGGTCGTCGGCGTAGATGCAACTGCTCCAGCTCTGCAAGCGCTGCAAGAGGGTACGCTGCTCGGAACGGTACTGAATGACGCGAAGAACCAAGGCGCAGCGACGACAGCTCTGTCGGCGGTACTGGCGAAGGGCGAGACGCCTTCCAAGGACAACACGGGCTACGAGATTACCGATGGCAAGTATGTGTGGATCAACTACAAGGCGATCACGAAGGACAATATGGCGGAAGCGCAATAATTGTATTGGTTCCGGCTGGCCGGGCAGTGCGGTCGGGTGATTGAGCGATTGAGCGATTGAGCGGGTAGTGCGGCTGGGTAGTGCAAGCAGGCGATTTATCGTGTAGTGCGGTTGGGTGATTGGGCGGGCAGTGCGATCGGTGATCGAGCGCGGGTATTGCGATCGGGCGACTGAGCGGGTTAGCTGCCCGTCCTGCCGCATACCTAGCGGGAAGGACGATCCCTGACCTCCCCGTGGGGAATAGGTGCAGAAATGCACCTAATCCAGCCCTCTAGTGGGGAGAGTGCGAGGAATAGGTGCATAAACTCCTAGGCCCCGTAATGGAACTGGAGTCTCTCCTAACAATCTATTATTCTATAGATAAGGGAGAG
>NZ_JBHSHW010000027.1:0-141348 GCF_042653305.1 Paenibacillus sp. GCM10023252 | reverse complement strand
TTTCTTTTTGTTTGACAAATTAAAGAAGGGGCGTCCCCAAGTCATTTATGACTTTTGGGACAGCCTCTAGCACGATGATTCTCTCGTGCGCTATACTGTTACATAATTCATACAAGGAGGAAGAGCGATGAGTCTGATTCGAGTATTGCTCGTGGAGGACGATCCATTCTGGCAGCAGAACTTAAGCTCCGATCTTGCCGATGAACCGGATATTGAGGTTGCCGCTGTTGCAAGCACGAAGGAAGAAGCGGTGCAGGCTGCAGTGCAGCTGAACATAGATATTATTCTCATGGACATTAACTTAACCGGCAATAACCTCGATGGCCTGGAAGCCACCAGAGAGATCTTGTCCAAGCTGTATAACCATGGAATAAGCATTATTATGCTGACCTCGCTCACTGAACGCGAGGTCGTCATGAAGGCCTTCCAATTCGGAGCGGTTAACTATATTACGAAGACTAGCTGCAAGGATATCGTCCAAGCGATACGTGAAGCTTATGTGGACCGTTCCACCATTCACTCGGATGCAGCCCGCATTATGCGAAGCGAGATTCAGCTCATGCAGCTCTCACCGATGGAGCGGGAAGTGTTCGAGCTGCGGAAGGAAGGTCTCAGCAAGCAGCAGATATCCGACCGGCTGCACAAGTCTGCTAATACGATTAAGACTCAGCTCAGAAGTATTCGGAACAAGCTGACCTCCTTCAGAGACAGCTAGCGGCTGTGAGGAGCGGGCGAGGATGAAGATGAAGATGAGGGTGAGGGTGAGCCTGAAGCCCAGCCTGTTGATATCGGCTTATTGGCCGAATCTGCTGGTATGAACCGACTAGCTGGCAGGTTCAGCTGTACCGTTGTTCCCTTGCCGAGGTCGGTCTCGGGTACTGTGATCGACCCGCCGTGCTTCTGCATGACAGAAGCGCAGTAGGAGAGACCAAGACCGTGGTTGGTTGAGTTTTTTTTCGTAGAGTAGAAGGGTTCGAAGATCTTGGCCAGATCCTCCTTCCGTATGCCGCAGCCGCTGTCGCGGACTTGCATGACCAGATGCTTCTTCGTCCGATACACGCGAATGGTCAGTGCCCCTTCCTCGACCAACGCATCTGCCGCATTGTGTACAAGGTTAGATATCGTCTCCTTCATATGTGGACGGTCACAGATTACCTCTCCATCCGCCTCGTAATGCTCCGATACGGTAATCCGCGCGCTCGCAAGCTTCCCTTGAATAGGACTGAGCACTGAACCGATTAGCTCGCGAATGTTCACGGGCTGCTCATCGAGCACAATGTCATCCGCCTTCTCCTTAATTCTCCCCACCATCTGCAGCAGATGCGCGCTCACCGTATGGATCTGCTCCAATGATTGCAGCGACTTGTCTGTCTGACCGCTATGAATATAGCCTTCCGTCTTCTCCGTTAAGTAATTAATCTTCTGAATCTCGTTCTTGATGGAATGGTTAAGGATAGCCACCCCCATCGTCAAGGCTCTCATGGAATAATCAAGCTTCTCCCGCTCAATTCTAAGCTTGATGCCGAGGAATCCATACTTAACCGTATAGACGATGACAGCTGCAATGAGAGCAAGTATGACAAGGACGTTGTACTTCCACGTTCCGTTACTCATTAATTCGAACTGCCATTCCTTCATAGAGAGTGAGTTGAAGCCGATGAAGTCCGCCTGGTACACCCATAGGAATGCAGCGGAGAAGAGAAGCGCCACTCTGCCCTTGCTCTTCTTCGCGTAGTAGTCGGACTCTCGCACGCTGGCCATCCAGAAGAATACAATGCCCACGCCGAAGTACGCCCCGCTCCACCACCTGAACCGTGCTAAGTCGAAGCTGTACCAAGGTTCAGTTAAGTAGTGACTAATGAGCAAGCCGAACGCTCCGAGCGTTAATATCGCCGTCACTGACACTCTCTGCTTGTAGGAGAACAGCCCTCCCATCCATAGCCCGCTGACGCAAGCAGCATAAGGGAAGAAGTAGAAGTAGATCGTCATCGCCGCCACACTCGTATGATAGAGGAGATGGCTGAGCAGAGGGGTCATCCAGCCTTGCGGCTCCAGCAGAGGGACAATTGTGAGGTGGATGGAGAAGCAGAAGCTGGCCATGCCTCCTGTAAGGAATGCGACACCAATCCAGAAGTAGCGCTTGAAGTTATAGATGAGAGTAACCACTCCGACCGACCACAAGGATAGGAACATAACGATATACAATAGATTCAAGTGAGAATCCTCCAACTGTCCGATAGTGGAATATCAAGAGATAGTTTAGCACAATATGGTAAGCGTATAGGTATTTTTTTTCATCCCAAAAAAAGCACACCCCGCATTCCCCCTCCAGGAATGTGTGAAGTGTGCCTTACTTAAACCAGCCCTTCTCCTTGAATCGCATGATGGCTTCGATCCGGTTGCTGACGCCAAGCTTATCTAGAATAACGGATATATAATTCCGAACCGTTCCGGTAGTCAGATACAGCTCGCTTGCGATCTCCTTCGTATTCTTCCCGTCTGCGATCAGGCCGAGCACTTCCTTCTCCCGCTGCGTTAAGGGATTATCTGCTCCGCCGTTGTAAGCATCGTCCACAAGGTCGGCGGCGTAGATGCGTCGTCCAGCCATGACGCTGCGAATCGTGCTCGCCAGCTCTTCGCTTGGACTGTCCTTGAGGAGATAGCCGCTCACGCCGGCCTTCACCGCTCGCTCGAAGTAGCCGGAACGGGCGAAGGTCGTCAAGATAATGACCTTGCAGGGAAGTCCCTTCATCTCCTCTGCGGCATCGAGGCCGCTCTTCGCAGGCATCTCGATGTCCATAATGCATACGTCAGGGCGATGCTGATGAACGAGCTGGACGGCTTCTTCCCCGTTGCCGGCTCGGCCGACAACCTGCATATCCTCTTCCAGATCAAGCAGAGAAGCCAGTGCACCGAGCAGCATTCGCTGATCTTCCGCTATGACAATTCGTATCATGGGCTTCCACTCCTCACCTAGAACTTAGGGCTCAAGCTGAGGCCGTTGGACCGCGCTCGGCACCTTCATGACGACTCTCGTGCCGCCTTCGCTGACTGATGCAATATCCAGGCTGCCATTGACGAATTCCAGCCGCTCCTTCATCCCTCGCAGGCCATTCCCGCGGCTGCTCTCGATCGGCCCCGCGATGCCTACACCGTTGTCCGCTACTGTGACGACAAGCTCCGTATGCTTAGGCTCGATTGTGATCGAGCACTCTGAAGCACGGCTATGCTTAACTACATTCGTGACGGCTTCCTTCAGACACATGCTCACGACATTCTCCGTCATCAAGGAAGTGTTCGTCAGCTCAGGATTACCCTCTAATGTGAACGAGACCTCTGCAGCCATCAGAATCTGCTTCACCCGCAGCAGCTCGTCTTCAATTCGTGTTCCGCGCATCTGCGTGACCATCTCACGAACTTCCTTCAGCGCACTCCTTGCCGTCTGCCTGACGTCATTCAGTTCAGAGGCGGCTTGGGCTGGATTCTTCGTAATGAGCTTGCCTGCGAGGTCGGTCTTCAGTCCAATGAGTGACAGCTTCTGTCCGAGCGTATCATGCAGATCTCTCGCTATGCGCTGCCGTTCCTCCAGCTTCACCAGCTCCGATATTCGCTTGTTCGCATCCTCAAGCTGCCCCTGCAGCTTATCCCGCTTGTTACGATTATATGTGCTAACCGGCAGCAGAATAATGGCAATCAGACTTATAAGTACGAATGGCAGCTGCGTCATCATAATCGGATTCTGTGTAGCGAGCCCCAGATTAATGGTCACGAGCGAGGTCACGAGATGAATCGAGTACAAGGTGAAGAAGCCGATTCGGTTCTGTATGTTGCCAATGAAGAATGCCAGGAAGAGGGCGAAGTAGACATACCCGAACAGCAAGGTCATCGTGATCGAGATTGCAATCTGCAGACCGGTCCAGATGTACACCAGCCATCCCCTAGAGACGAACGAGAGTACATAACATAGGAAGAAGCCTAGTATCATCACAATGCCCAGCACCACCTGGTAGGTGGAGGAGGAGCGGAAGATGAAGTAGAAGGGCAGAATGTAGAAGACGACCCATACATAGGGGCTCAGACCGGTGCTTTTGTGAAAAATCTGATACCACTTCTGCATGAATCGTCCACCTCTTCTACTGTTCCAAACCTTGAGCTTATTACACTATTAGTTAGACTATATTGTAGCATATCCGCTTGAAGCGGCGTTTATTTGCCTTGTAAACTTGCACGGCGCGGCTTGATTGCTGCACTTGCAACCGATGTGCCCTCTGCTGTCATCTCAGCTGCTTGCTTCCGAAGCCGATGCTTCACATCCCGGAAGCTGACGAAGCGCTTGCTGCTCTCATCCCATAGCCGGTGGCTTAAGGACTGCAAGCTAGTGCGAATCGTGATTGTCGTTGCCTTATGCAGTGGAGGAGTAGCGGCATGGGCCTTCTCCAAGTTGTAATTCGGCACCTTCGGGCTCAGATGATGCACGTGATGGAAGCCGATATTGCCTGTAATCCATTGCAGCAGCTTAGGAAGCTTGTAATAGGAACTGCCATCCACCGCTGCATTCACGTAGCTCCACTCGTCTTCCTTCTCGAAGTAGGAATCCTCGAACTGGTGCTGCACGTAGAACAGCCAGATGCCTAGCAGGCCGGATACGAAGAAGACCGGACCTTGCACCAGCAGGAAGGCTTGCCAGCCAATTGCCCAGATTAGGGCGGCGTATAGAACTGCGATGAGTGCATTCGTCAGGTGAGTGTTCACTCTCTCCTTACGTCTTGCTCCCTTGCGGTTGAAGCGATATTGAACCAAGAATACAGCAATCGGGCCAAGTCCGAACATGACGAGCGGATTGCGGTAGAACCGGTAAGCAAGCTTGCGCATTGGGGTAGATGCTGCGTATTCCTCTACCGTGAGCACCCACATGTCTCCGACACCGCGCTTATCAAGGTTGCTGCTCGTTGCATGGTGAATGGAGTGGCTCTGCTTCCATTGCTGGTAAGGAACAAGGGTAAGCACCCCGGTTATGGTGCCGATGATGTCATTGGCACGCTTGCTCTTGAAGAACGATCCATGACAGCAGTCATGGAATATAATGAAGGTCCGGATGACGAAGCCTGCGGTTACCATAGCTAACGGCAATGTCAGCCAGTACGATATGGAGAGGCTCAGATAAGCTGAATACCATAGAATCACAAGCGGAATGATGGTATTGCACAGCTGCCTGATGCTTGATTTTAGGTTATTTTCCTCGTAGGGGGCAACCTGCTTGCGTAAGTTCACATGATTGTTCGAAGTCGTCATCGATGTTATCCTCTCCTCGATCCGGCGCAGCAGCCTTACATTACGCCTATCGTACCCGTATTCTGTATCTATTGTACGAGATGTGCAGCTCCGCCTCACAGTCATAAACGTCAAGAGGCGGATATGACAAATGTCATATAGGCGTGGGGAGGGATATGGGACAGGGGTGAACAAGGATTCGCTGGTGCCGGCTTAGCGCGGTTAGTACAGGCGTCAGGCTTGGCTGGTGCCGGCTTGGGCGCTACTTCGATTCTAGTCCAAGCTCGAGGGCTCTAGCCTTGGCCTCTTCGGAGAACTTGTTCTTCTTGTACTTCTTCTCGAACTCTTCCTTGGAGAGCGGAACCCAATTGAACTCTCGATTCTGATAGACATAGGTCTTCGCTCCCCAGTTCACATGAACCGTACGGCTTGCCACCTTCGTCACTTGCCCGATGTCCACTACCACTTGCGTGGCACCGACTGTTCTCACACAATATTTGTTCAGAATATCTTCCTTCATTCCTGTTCGCTCCTTGTTATCTGGTTATGGTGCAAGCATACCACAATTGACTCAGAGAACCGAACCTGGCACTTGCAGGCAGCCTACTGACGGCTTACTATGGTAGAAGTTACATCATTGCATTCAGATGGAGGCTAGGGTGAATAATGATGATTGAACACATTGTCGTCTTCCGATTCATCGAAGGAGTGTCGCAGGAGCAGCAGCAGGAGCTGGTGGACAAGCTGCTGGACTTCCGTGGGCAGATTCCTGGTATTGTTCAGCTCAGCGCAGGCGTGAACGTAACCGAGGAGACCGCTAACCATCAAGGCTTCAGCATCGGTCTGCGGGTTACCTTCGAGAATGCGGAAGCGCTGCGCAGCTATGGTCCGCATCCGCTTCATCAAGCCTTCGTTGCTTCACTCGGCGGCTTGCTGGAGCAGGTCATTGTGGTGGATTACCCAATGACTTAGCAAATCATGCGTCAGGCCCCGCCTCTGGGAGGCGGGGCCTGGCTCGGCTTGCGGCGCGGCTTGCGGCGGGGCCGTTTACGGTTGTTTGATTGACCTTAAGTAAGGGTCATCCAAGACCGGAGTGACCCCTCTGGCAGCTAATGTGGTGCATTTATGCACCTCGTTGACGGCCAGCGGGATACTTCATGCTCATTATGGTGCATTTTTGCACCTCGTTGACCGCCAGCGAGGAGCTTCATGCTCATTATGGTGCATTTTTGCACCTCGTTGGCCGCCAGCAGGGGCCTTCATGCTCATTATGGTGCATTTTTGCACCTCGTTGACCGTCAGCGGGCAGGAAGCTTCATCCACCATAGCTGCTCCTATCCTGATCACTCTGCCTTATTCATCTTCAATAGTAGTTTCTGATTCCATCTCGTTCCCATGGCCTCATCAGCTCACCGATCAGCTCCTATCTATACCTTAACATCCTTATGACTCCATTAAGACTTGAAGGAGATGGGCACACTCTGCACGAGTCATGTAGCTTTTGGGAGCAAGTAGTCCGACTGATCGGCCATTCAACCAACCGAGAGAGTACGCTTCTAGGAGGTATGGTCTAGCCCAGCTCCCTGCTTCGGCGAAATCCTGGAATGGCAAGACAGATTCACTTGATCCTTCAACGAATTCTGAGGAATTGCCCTTCATCGAGTAATAGGCTCTCACTGCCATCGCAATTGCCTCCTCCCGGGTAATTGGCCGCTCAGGCTGGAAGCTGTCTTCCCTGTTCCCAGTGACAATTGACGCTTGGTGAAGGACTGCGATCTCACTTGTATTCTCACCTATAGCACTCACATCACGATATGGCGCAGGCAGAGCACCTTGAATCCCAACACCTAGCGATCTAGCTAGGAAAGCAGCAAACTCCCCACGCGATGCTGCTCCTGACGGTTCAAAGCGGCTGCCGCTATCCCATCTATCAGCGAATCGGCTACACAGCTGAGTAATTGCGGAATGTGCCCAGTGTGAAGCTGGTACATCGGAGTAACTCGGTGTATAAGAGAGCGGCGCGTACATACTGAAGTGACTTACGCTCACGGATAGCTCCCCCTGCTCATACTTACCTCCTACATATTCAAGCTTGCCATTCGAGGAGATGTGATACACACTTGCTCCAGCTAAGTCAGGACCGGTGAATGATATGGTTAGCGGACTGGCGAACTTACGAATAACATGCTGCTTGCCATTATCAGTCTCAACCTTCAGCTCAAGCTTGTATCCCATCCCCCCTGCAAGGAAGACACCTGACTTGCTCTTAAGCTTAGGCATGCTTTCCTTCGCTACCAAGGTGACTGACAGCACTATATTCCCTCCCTCTGCTATAGCTCCATTGGGGAGTTTATCTACTAGATGGTCAAGGAATCCTTCTGGCAAAATAACAGACAAATCTTCCTTAATCACAACAACCGTTCTACTGTCCAAGGAGGGCAACAGACTGAGCGGGATGACTAGACTAGTCTCACGATCGCTCAGAACCAGCTCAACTTCCGTAGCCCCGACCTGTACGTCCGCGGACGATAACACCTTCGTATCAGCCGCTGGCGTCGCGCTCGGCGTCGCGCTCGGCGTCGCGCTTGGCGTCGCACTTGGCGTCGCGCTCGGCGTCGCGCTCGGCGTCGCGCTCGGCGTCGCGCTCGGCGTCGCGCTCGGCGTCGCGCTTGGCGTCGCGCTCGGCGTCGCGCTTGGCGTCGCGCTCGGCGTCGCGCTTGGCGTCGCGCTCGGCGTCGCGCTTGGCGTCGCGCTCGGCGTCGCGCTTGGCGTCGCGCTCGGCGTCGCGCTCGGCGTCGCGCTTGGCGTCGCGCTTGGCGTCGCGCTCGGCGTCGCGCTCGGCGTCGCGCTCGGCGTTGCGCTTGGCGTCGCGCTCGGCGTCGCGCTTGGCGTCGCGCTTGGCGTTGCGCTTGGCGTCGCGCTCGGCGTTGCGCTTGGCGTCGCGCTCGGCGTGGCGCTTGGCGTCGCACTTGGCGTCGCGCTTGGCGTGGCGCTCGGCTCTCCGCCGCCGTTCACTGCTGGCTCATTGTGAACGTTCAGCTCGTGGATGGACCACCAGCTGCCGCTCGTTCCTGCTTGCTCGATCCTTACATACTGGCTCGTAACCTCCTCGCTCAAGACGATGTCAGTGATTACTGATCCGCTGCCTTCGGCAATAGGCTCACTCCAGGCAACTCCATCGCCCGATGTCCTCACCCTGTAGCCTCTCATGTAATCGCCAGACGAGCCCGTCGCATCAACCACGATGCGGTCGAAGGTCTGCTCAGCGCCCAGATTGATGCTGAACCACTGTCCATCCGCCATTGCTTGGCCGGAGCTCCATCTCGTGGAGGCCGCTCCGTCGAACACTCTCCCCGTATCGCCGCCGGGCTCGGTGGAAGAAGCGTTAGCCGTCCATGCCGTCCTCGGCAGCTTCGTTGCCGCCTTCGTCTGAACCGTCAACGCAGCTGTCAGCTCCGATCGATTGCCCGACGTATCCCTTGCCCTCACGGCAATCTCATAGCTGCTGCTGCCTTCAAGCCCAATCAGCGTAGAGCTCGAATCAACCGACCAGCCGCGGCTCACGCCGTCGACGTAGATCTCATATCCCGCGACTGCCACATTGTCCACCGCTTCATCCCAAGCCAAGCCGACTGACTCACTCTCTACGGAAGTCGTGCGCAGCCCTGCAGGAGCAGCAGGAGGATAAGCATCCGTTAAGACGGCGTCCACCTTCACATTATCGAAGAAGGCCACATTATAGGCAGATCCTGCGCCGATTCGGCCGCTTGCCAGCGAGGTATCAGCGATGTCCTCGAACAGCTTCGTTACAGTCCCGCCTTGTTCCCCATCAACCGATATGCCACTATCCGTGTACCTTATTGTAACCTTGGCACCATCCTTGAAGCTGTATATGCCACTGTACTCACCGAGTACACTCTCTTCTCCATTCACGACCTTCTTCAAGACAACATGGCCTGCACCGCTGCCCTCGACCACATAGTAGTTCCGATTGTCCTGATAGTGGAACAACAGTCTAATCAGATTGCCAGAGCCCGTGCCCCATCCGGACACATCCGCGCTGAAGGTAAGGTTGCCCGAGTAGACATCGTCATCATAGACGGCGGTGGTGAAGCCTCCCCAATTGTCCAGCTTCAGCTGCTTGCTCTCTGCTGAGGTTGTTCCGCTCTCGAGCAGCCATCCCGGTGCTGTACCGGTCTCGAAGTCCGTCTCATACGACTTCATCATGTCCACATCAGGCGTCGTTACGCTCACCGGTTGACTGGCAGCGGATTCGTTGCCTGCCTCATCTACAGCAGTGACGTAGAAGGAGTAGGTTGTATTCCGCGTTAATCCGACTGCCTTGTAATCCAGCCCTCCCGATGCCCCGACCTTCTGTCCATCCCGATAGATCCAGTACTCCTTCACCCCGAAGTCATCCGTCGAAGGCTTCCAGCCCAGCACGGCCGTCGTCGTTGTCTGTACGGGTGACGTCAGCTCAGCTGGAGCGCTTGGCGCTGCTAGGTCCGGTTCATCATTCACGACATCAATGAGCACACTAACCGCATCCACGAATGATTCCGTATAGGTCGAGCCTACTCCGATCTTGCCTGAACCGAACGCCCCGTCCTGGACACGATGGAACAACGGAACCGCAGCTCCGCCGGCAAGCGGCAGGCCATTAACCGAGATATACCCCCCCTGTTCGAAAATAACCTCAACCCGAGCCATATCCCGAATCGGATAAGGCTTCGCGCTTCCACCCTCGCTGTACACAGCAAGCGTAGTCTTGCTGCCCCCCACCCGCTTCAACAGCTTCACTGTGTTCGCTGTGCCGCCTCCGAACTCGACCTCGTAGGTATTGCCTTCGTCTTGGTAATTGAAGAGGATGGATGTCTTCGCGCTATCATCATTACTGATCGTATACAGATCGACTAGGTATCGGTAGCTTCCCGTTCCCGGCGAGAATGTGCGATTGTCATAGATCGCGCTTGCTGCACCGCCCCAGTTGGACAGCTTCAGCTTGCCATACTGAAGGCCTGCTTCTGTAAGCGTCCATCTCGATGCGGTATGATTATCGAAGTTATTCGCATAACCATCATACGTCCGAGCAACGACCGGGCTAGATGCGTCTGAAGCATTGAGATTCGTATCAACCGCCTTGACCTCGAACGTGTACGCGGTTTTCAGGTTAAGGCCTGTTGCTGTATATATCGTTCTGCCATAGGTGGAGCCGACCAAGGCGCCATTCTGATAGATGTCATACTTCATTAATCTAACGTTATCCGTAGAGGCATTCCAAGCTAGGGATACCGAGCTCGTGCTCCTTCCAGTTACCGCAAGATGCTGCGGAACGGTCGGTGCTTCACTGTCCATAGGTATGAAGCTGGCACTAGCGAGCGGTGCCCGAGGCGTTCCTCCGCCTCCGACATTCACCTCCGTATTGTTGCCCACAACATACAGGTTCTCAATGAGCGTAACCATGTCGTCGTAATATTCCCCTGCGGGAGTCGCACCGCGGGCGCCTTGGTTGAATGAGAAGCCATGCACTTCCTCGAACTCATACCTAGCCTCGCGCGACAATGAGAAGCCATAGGCATCCCAGCCCGTATCATCAGCGATGTATGCCCCATAGTTCTGCAGAGCGTCGAAGAACTTCAGCCCTACTTCGCTAGTGATGCCCAGATCCGCCGCTGTCACATCCGGCTTGATTGCCATGAGAGAGCCCATCTGCACATTCGGATCTGTGCCATGATACGTATTCGGTGCACCGTTATCATTCCGATCCGCTGGCCAGCGATACCCCTTCGCAGGACTGACATTGCGGTCATAATACAGGTAATTCCCCCACACGTTCAGCTTCAGCACATGCTTGATCGGGTCCGGACCAGTCAGCTCACCTGGGCGAATGGAGCCGCCAATACCGGATAAGCCCGACCCCCAGTGCGTTCCGTTCATTCCTTGCTCGTATATATTCTCGTTGCGAGGATATTGATACCCATAGACCGGCCCATCGACGGTATTCCGGCACAGAGGCTCGAGCTGCACGAGCGTCTCCCCGTCCGGCTTCAAGATTGCAGCGACGTTGTTAGGCGTCTCATACACTCCGCCGGTCGTAATGGCATCCGGTATGAGCAAGCCGTCCGGGAAGTGCATCTCGCTCTCGAATTCTCCAGGTGTCTGGCCCGTGCAGCGTTCCGTCCAGGAGCCGGGGCTGTAGATCGTACGTACAGGATCAGTTGCCTTCGCCTTCAGATGCCACTCATCATCGGAGTGAACATATCCTTGCCCAGGGAAGTGCCCGCCTGACACATACTCGGCATCCGAGCCGATCGGCGTATTCCATATGCTGTCCTGCGCGAATGGCCACAGCCACGGGTCACGAGCCTCCGAATACACCGCAGGTGCAGCAGCCGCGCTGACACCTCCCGATCCTACCCATCCGATCGGCATAGCCACACTGATTGCGGTTACCGCTGCTGCCAGCCTTACTAATTGCCCCATGCTTCCTATGATGCTGCGTGTCATATTGAACCTCCTCATGTATTCTTACCCGGCATCGGTGTATGAGCTATTCCTTCACAGCCCCCAGCACGATTCCCTTCGTGAAGTGCTTCTGCAAGAATGGATAGACAACAAGGACTGGGAATGCTCCGATGAAGATCTGTGCAGCCTTGACTGAACGCTGGGTAAGCTTGTCCAAGTCCCCTACATTATTAATAATGGCGCTTAGATCCTGCTGGACAACAATGGTCTGCAGGTAGGTAGCGAGCGGATAATTCTCAGGCCGCGTCATGAAGAGCAGGCCGTCGAACCAGGAATTCCATTGTCCAACTATAGAGAACAGAGTTAGCGTTGCAATGGCAGGCTTAGAGACAGGGAGGAAGATGCTCCACAGCACGCGCAGATCGCCAGCGCCGTCTATTAGAGCCGCCTCCTCCAGCTCCTTCGGCACATTACGGAAGAAGTTCATGAGCAGAATCATATTGTAGACGGATACTGCTCCAGGCAGGATGAGCGCCCACATCGTGTTCATCATATTCAGCTTCGTAATGAGCCAGTAGAAGGGGATGAGGCCGCCTCCGAACAGCATCGTGAAGATGAAGAACCACGCGAACACGCTTCTTCCTCGGAACACCTCGCTCCCCTTGGACAGCGGATACGCAGCGAGGATCGTCACCACCATCGAGATCGTCACCCCGTAGACGACCCGCTGGGCGGCGATCCCTATCGATTGCAGGAAGGCTGGATTGTTCGCCGTCTTGTAGTACGCATCCATCGTGAAGTCGATAGGCCAGAAGGTTACGATATTCGCATTCACAGCCGCGCTTCCGGAGAAGGACAGCGCCAGAATATGAATCATAGGCAGAATGCATGACACAGCTGCAAGCGCCAAGAAGACATAGTTCATCACATTGAAGGCGCGATAGCCTCTTGTCTTGTAATACATCCTTTCACCCTCCTAGAAAATCCGGTAATTCGCATACTTGTATGCCAGTCGGTACGATAAGACAATAAGAATGGAAGAGATGACGGACTTGAACAGTCCGAACGCAGCGCTGAAGCCGTACTCCCCTGACTTGATTCCCATCCGATAGACGAATGTGTCAACCACATCGCCCTTGCTGTAGACGAGCGGTGTGTAGAGATTGTAGATCTGATCGAAGTTCGCATTCAGAATATTGCCGAGCGACAGCGTCCCGCAGACGATGATCATCGGGACCAGCCCTGGCAACGTGACGTACAGCGTCTGCTGCCAGCGGTTCGCGCCGTCTGCCTCGGCCGCTTCATAGAGAGCCGGGTTAATACCGGCCAGAGCAGCGAGATAGACGATGGTGGAGAAGCCGAACTCCTTCCATATATCGCTCACGATGACCGTGAAGCGGAACCAGTTGCCCTCGCCCAGGAAGAAGATAGGAGAGATTCCGAAGCTGCCCAGCAGCTTGTTGACCAGCCCGCTGTTCGGAGAGAGGATATCGATGAGAATACCGGCAAGGATGACCCACGAGAGGAAGTGAGGCAGGTAGATGAGCGTCTGGACGGTGCGCTTGAACACCATCTTGCGAATCTCATTGAGCAGCAAGGCGAAGAGAATGGGTACGATCATGGCAGCAATGATCTTCAAGACCGCAATGAACAAGGTATTGTACAGCACTTGCTTCGTATCACTGTCTTGATAGATGCGCGTGAAGTGGGCTAGCCCGATCCACTCAGACTTCGACACGCCGAGCCATGGCTTGAAGTCTTGGAATGCAATGACGATCCCGTACATCGGCACATAAGAGAATAGGAGGGTAAGGACGACGGCAGGCAGAAGCATCATGTAGAAAATAGGTGACCGATACATCTGCCCGCCTCTCGGCCGCTTCACCCTCTGGATCGGAACAGCTTGCGCGGATACTGCTGCATCGTTTTTCATAGCTTTCAGCTCCTAAACTTAATCTGTTATTCACGAGGCCGCAGCCTTGACGCCTTCATTATAAGCGGCGGATTATTTCGCTTACAGAACACGATGGCGACATTCATAACGTTTTGGAGACAACCTGGGGCTGTGAGCCTCCCGCTGTATTCCCAGCGGAAGCGGCGTATGATTTAATGGGAATAGAACAACTTGCAACAGGGAGGGCGGTGGATGATGCGATATCGGTATACGATTTTTACAAGGATTGTTATTCTGCTGCTGCTGTTCCTTATTCCGATCCTGCTGCTCTACTTCTATTCCAATCGTGTCAGCGTCGGGGTTGTGAAGGACGAGATGAAGGATTCCATAGCCAGCTCGCTTGGCTTCCTCGGAAGCCAGATTGAATCGGAGATTGACGGCCTGTCCACCTTATCGGGTGTCATGGCGAGAGACCCTTCCCTGCAGGCGCTGATGGACGCACACCTGCTGGATACCTATGAGCTCAACAAGACGCTGAGCATCGCCGAGCAGAAGCTCAAGTTGCAAGCGCTATCAAGCCGATGGAGCAACCAGATTACGGTCTACTTTCCCGAGTACAATTACATGGTGAGCAATGAGCTGAATGCAGGCTCCTACCCGAATATGCCTTACTCGGGACTTGACCCGAACTGGAATTATGAGATCGTCAATGTGAATAACTCACAGAAGTACCAATTCGTACGAAGGCTGGCGGAGCCCTACCGGGCCTATGACAACCCAGAGCTGGCCAAGCAGGTGCTGCAGATCAGCTTCTCCCCAGATCATCTCAAGACGATGCTTGGCCAATACAAGAGCAAGGGCAAGGGAGAAGCGTTCCTCTATCATCCACGGTTCGAGCCCATCCTTGCTGCAGGGGCCGAATATCGCTACTTAGACAGCGTGGTGAAGCAGCTTCGGGCACAATCCGATCCTGCATGGATGAACCGCACCTTAGAGGCCGACCAAGAGGACATCCTCGTGAACAGCTTGAAGATTGCAGGGCTGAATTGGTATGTCGTCGAATACGTTCCCATTCGGGAGATTCTATCCCCCATTGAGTTCAGCAAGTGGCTGTTCTATGGCTCCATTGCCCTTATCCTAGGGCTTGGCATTATAGCTTCCTTCCTGCTGTTCAGACATGTGCAGGTGCCTATCATTCGGCTGGTTCGAGCAATTGGGCAGCTCAGAGACGGCAATTATGCGGTTCGGGTGAGACGAGCAGAGAAGAGTGACTTCGACGTTCTCTACTCGAGGTTCAACGATATGGCTGCTGATATTCAAGAGCTGATTGAGAAGGTGCATGTTGAGGAGCTGCGATTGAGGGAAGCGACGGTGAAGCAGCTGCAGTCGCAGATTAACCCTCATTTCTTATACAATTGCTTGTTCTATATGGCCAATATGTCTACGGTAGGCGACGACCGAGCCGTGACGGCGATGGCGATGAATCTAGGGGAGTACTATCGGTATACAACACGATCCGAGAACCAGACCCCTACTCTGCGTGAGGAGCTCCAGCTCATTGAGAACTATCTCCAGATTCAGAAGCTGCGGCTTGACCGGGTGACCTATGAGATTGACGTGCCTCCACAGATGCTGGGACTATCAGTGCCTCGCCTGCTTCTGCAGCCGCTTGTGGAGAATGCGATTCTACATGGGATTGAGCCCCGATTAGCGAGCGGACTTGTGCGGATACAAGGGCGAACAGATCAGGAGGGGTGGCACACCCTGAGAGTGCAGGACAGCGGGTGCGGCATGACGGAGGAAGAGGTTGCAGCGCTGCGCAGGAAGCTCTCTTCCCCTCTTGCGGAAGGAATGGGTTGCGGACTGTGGAACGTGCACCAGAGGCTCTTGCATCAGTTCGCGCCAGGTTCGGGCCTGATTATCCAGGCCGGCGGGAGCGGGGAGGACGAAGCCAGTGGCGGAATGAGCTTCATGCTACGCTGGAAGGACGATGGACTACTGACAGATGCCGACATAGCGGGATAAGCTCCATGCTGCGCTGGAAGGACGATGGACTACTAGCAGCCGCTGATGTAGCGGGATAAGCTGCATGCGGCACCACTAGGATCATGGACTAGTAGCTGCTGCCGATATAGCGGAATAAGCTGCTTGCGACACTAGTAGGATCATGGACTATGCAGGACAGGAATGCCGGATATGCTGCGTACTGCTCTGGAGGGCAGCGGAACTCGGCATTGAGAGGGTTACCGAGAGGTTGAGATGAGGGGGATTAGCATCATGATGCAAGTGCTGTTAGTGGATGATGAACGCTCGGTCGTTGAAGGATTGTCTCTGCGAATTCCGTGGGAGGAAGAGCTGGGCGTGACTGCGGTGTACAAGGCAACCTCCGGTGCTGCTGCCCTGGCAATTATGGAGCAGACGTCCATTCATATTGTCATTACAGATATTCGTATGCCGGAGATGGACGGTCTAGAGCTGATACGCCGTATTCGTGGGCTGAATCGGCGGACCAAGTTCATCCTGCTCTCTGGTCATGCTGAGTTCGATTACGCCAAGGAAGCATTAAGCAGCCAAGTGACCGAATACTTGCTGAAGCCTGTTAAGGATGAACCGCTCATGGAGGCGGTTCGACTAGCGATGCGGGAGCTGCACAAGGAGTGGGAGATGATAGCTTCCTTGCAGCAGGCTGGGTCCGCGATGCGGGAGAGTTTCCCTACACTCAGAGCGAAGCTGCTCCTTGAGCTGCTTCAGGGGTTCCGCTATTCCAACGAGCGATTGGAGGAGCGTCTGCGGATGCTGGAGCTTCCTTTTGGCAGAGGGCGAACGAGGGGCGCAGAGACTCAGGGAAGCTTCTATGAAGGCGAAGATCTATGCAGTATGCTTCTCATTCGCATTGACCCCGACGACAGCGGCTATGGCTCACAGGATATGTCGCTCATCGAGTATGGAATTACGAATATTGCGGAGGAAGTGCTTGGTGAAGCCTTCATGGTATGGCCAAGCAAGGATGCGCTGGATCACCTCGTATTGCTAGTCAAGATAAGAAGAGCCGAAGATCAGGAACTTACTGGAACGATTCAGGGCTCTATGAGCAGCGTGCCGCTTGTATTGAACGATGACGAACAGGTGGTCCACAGTCAAGTGGAACCATTGAATATCGGAGCATACAGGGCTAATCAGGCTCAGAACAATTGCATTCCTGCTGCACGCCACAAGCTGCTGGAGGAGCAAGCGATGGATATCCAACAGCATGTGGAGCAGTTCCTGAACAAGTCTGTGTCCATCGTCATCAGCGAGTGGGGCAGCTTTCCACACATGGTTCCGACAGCCTATGATCGCTTGCTGCATGAGATGCGGAAGTATTTCGGTTCAGATACAGGACTGCTCAAGGTAGCTGGGCTACAAGTAGAAGTCGAGGAGGGCCGCTCAACTATCCGGTCTATGGAAGCTCTATACAGTCCTCCCTCTCTGACTCAATTGCTGGAGGCTGGAAGATGGGAGTCCGCCGGTGAGAAGCTCATATGTATTTTCGAAGAGTTAGGAACCAGCTGGGCGCATTCTAAGGAACATAGGATGGAAGCTGCTTACAGCATTATGGCTTCCTTCTCTTATATTGCTCACAAGAATGGCAAGGGATTAGAGGAGCTGCTCTCGTCCGAGGATATGGCACTAGCCTATCGATTGGCAGATGCGCCCCTCCCTCAGCTAAGGGGCTGGGCTGGTCGAGTATGTCAGAGTATTCGCAGTGACCTGGAGGGCGGGGCCAAGTCCTCACGTACCAAGCTTGTCATGCAGATTCATGAGTACATTGCGAACAATCTGACTAATGTATCCATGCAAGCTATTGCCGATCATGTCTACTTGAACCATGATTACCTCTCTAAGGTGTACAAGGCCGAGACCGGGGAGTACTTAAGTGACTATCTATTCCGATACCGAATGGATAAGGCAGCTTATATGCTCCTTCACCATACCCAGCTTCGAATCTACCAGATCGCGGAGCAGCTCGGCTACCTGAACACTCCCTACTTCATTAAGGTGTTCCGCAAGCAATATGGCATGACCCCTCAAGAGTACCGAGATAAGTAGAGCAATTGTAGTTGCAACTGAGCGGCTAGCTGCAGCACCCAGCCCCGCTCTCCAGCTTCAAGCTTCAGCTTCAAGCTTCAGCTTCACCTCCAGCTATTGAACGTCTGCACACCCGTCTGCCACCTCTCTCACTTTGTATGTTCTGTCTTTTCAGGAGCGGTGCGGGTTTTCCGTCCCTTTGCCCCACTATCCCCTTCCATCAGGAGAAGGTGTTTTCCCCTCCCTTGCGTCACTATCCCCTTCGCTCAGAAGATTGAAGCTGCTCCTTTCACACTCACTTTCCCCACTATCCCTCTCGATCAGGAACTTACATTATTTATAAATTTAACTTGAAATAAGAACGCACGTTTGCTAAAATAAGTTAAGAACAAACGTTCCCTTTCGGAGGAGTTGGCGGACTATGGACATTCATTTTGAAAAGATGAGCTTTGATGAATTGTGTCAGTTTTTTCACGATGAAGAGATCTGCTACACATGGTTATTCCAACAGAAGTGGCCTGATGGCTTCAGCTGTGCAAAGTGCCGCCACTCACGCGCTTATCCGATCCTAACTCGTCGACTGCCCTTATATGAATGTGCCTCTTGCCGCTATCAGAACTCTCTGACTGCTGGGACCGTTATGCATAACAGCCGTACCTCTCTGATAAAGTGGATCCTCACGATGTATTTGGTCTCTCAGCAGGAGAGCATTAACGCAGAACGCCTCGCCGAGGTCATTGAGGTTACCTATAAGACCGCTTGGCTTATGCTGCATAAGCTTCGGGAAGCTATGTCCGAAGTGGAGGAGTCCCAGCTTCTCTATGGTCAGGTGAGTATTCATTCTCACGTCTATGGACTACAGATGTTCAAGCCTACGTTCGACCGCATCCGTCATGAGCATCCCGTTATGATTGGCTCTAGTTCTAATGATGGGGAGGACAGCCTCACTCATCTTAAGCTCCAGCAGCTAACTGCCCCCGACCTGGCCGGCAATCGTCCTACGAAGTATGGGGTAGCTGAATTTAGAGAACGGCACATAGAGCCTTCCGCTACTATTATTGAGGTTGTGCAGATTTATGGCAGACTCGGAAGAGCCCCTGTTATATTCCACTATGTTATGGACTCGTTCCGGTGGATGAACAGAAGATTTCATGGAATTGGGGGTAAGCATCTGCAAGCCTATCTTCATGAGTATTGCTTCCGCTTCAATCGGTTCATTCATCAGCACTCCACATATAACACCTTAGTTCTTGTGTGCATGGCTCGTAGATGCCCAACTTACAAGGATTTTGTTGCTAGAGACTATAGGATACGGTATGAGGCTCACCATGATGGGCTTAAGGCTGCCTAATAGTGTTTGGTCAGTTTTAGGTTTGAATTGCAACATACGGAGTAGGTTTTTTTATGTTAATCTGAATCATCTGCTTGATGTTGGAGCTCTGTAATAATCACTTCTTGCATTCGTTACTTAGAATAGAAATCTTGTTCCTGAGCGAAGGGGATAGTGAGGCAAGGGAGAAAAATAGACATATAGCCCCTATGAGCCGAATAGACCTATAGGGCCTTTAGCTACTGCAAGACTGGGTGGGTGTGAATAACAAATTCACCCCAGCAGCGATTGATTCGTTGCCGGGGTGAGTGCTAAGGATTATTTGGTAACCGATGCGTACCAGTCATTCTTCTCCTTGACGATGTCGCTGTAGCCAAGCTTGTTGGCCTTGTCTAGGAACTGATCGTAAGAATCTACCGGTGCCTTGCCGTATAGAATCTGACTCTGCACCTCACGACGAAGCTTCTCGACGGCTCCGCCCTTGTCTGCCTCTGCCTTGCCTACAGGAGAAGTCGCTGCTAGGTTCGATTGAGGATAACCCTTCTCGATACCGTCAAGCACAATCTTAGCAGCAGCAAGCGTAACGGCATTCTCTCCGCCCATCTGGCGTACTTCCATTGGTGTCTCTGGCTTGCCTCCTCCATTGAACTTCTTAATCATATCCAACCACAAACTCGGCAGCATAATGTTCTTCGGAATACTAATACGAATAATATCAATGTACTTGTCACCAAGCTTAGCCTTGTCGTTCGTCGGCTGGCCGTCGACTGTGCCCCAGTCATACCCCTCGACCAGTCCATATTCATACTTGGAGCCCTTCTCCGGGAACAAGTAGTTCTTGAATAGCCAATTCATGTAGAGGATAGCAGCCTCAGGGTGCTTAGCCTTGTTGCTCACTAGAATGTAATGCCCAACTGTCGTATCATTCGTCGAATACTTCGTCTTGCCGTCAGCACCAACCGGCAGCGGGTACGCCTTGAACTCTGCAGTCGGTGTAATCTTCTTCAGATCCGGGAACGGCCATATATCCAGCCAATAATCCCCTGCGACCATCCCTGCCTTGCCGCTTGTCACTAACTCTTGCACCTTGCCTTCATCATATACACCAACATCCTTGGGCACATACCCCTTCTCAATCCATCCACGGATTGTCGCTAGCCCCTGCTTGAACTCCGGTGTGTATTCGGGTTGATAGAGCTGACCTTGCTCATTCTTCGCCCAGCCATGCGGAACCGTCCCATAGGAGCCGAAGACGAAGGAAGCATCCCCCAGCCAACGGTCATACCAATTGTCCTTCAGGCCAATGGCCGTACCGAACGTGTCGTTCTTCCCATTCTGGTCTGGATCCTTCTTCGTGAAGGCTTCCAACACCTGCTCATACTCAGCCATCGTAGTCGGTGCTTGCAAGCCTAAGTTACGCAGCCAGTCCTCACGAATCCATAGCACGTTATCCCCTTGATTCTTACTCGCCATCAGAGGCAGGCCCATTCGCTTGCCATCCTTCAAGATACCATTCCATGCTTCAGGCGACTCTTCCAGAGCCTGCTTCCACTCTGGGAAGGCATACTGGTCGAACAGAGAGCCTACTTCCCCGTACTTCCCTGACTCAATTAGCTGATCCCGCAGTGCCGCATCATCAATGAGTAGAATGTCCGGCATTGGCTCTCCAGATGAGAGTCCGAGGCGAAGCTTCTCCAAGTAGGAATCCCGTGTAGCTGCAGTCCAGAGATACTTCAGCTGAATGCCCGTCTCCTCGAGAATGGCCTTATCCAGTGCATTATTATCAATGTTCTCGCCTTCCTTGAACTTCACGTCGCCGTCAAGCAGCTTCACAGCAGTGAGCTGTACTTGTGTATCATACACCTTGCCTGGACCCTCAGCAGGATCAGCTGCCTGTCCATTACCGCTCGGCGCAGCCGTTGCACCCGGCTCATTGCCACCTTCGTTGTTTCCTCCGCTGCAAGCGCTCAACATTAAGCTGACTGCAAGCACACTGGTCACCAGCATGGAAGCCTTTTTTTTCAATTCGCTGCTCATCCCCATTGCCGATCCATCCCCCAATCCATATCTTATGTTCCATACTGTAACCTTACACGATTCAGCATCTTCCTCCTATAACACAATAGCGAGATTCATAGCACACTGCAGAGAATCTCCTCCTCCCCCATGCAACAGAAGAGAGACAGCCCTATGTAAGGGCCTGCCTCTCTTCATCCCAACCCTTAATTCACCGAGACGTTGTCTACGAAGGACTGTGTATAATGCGCTCCGACTCCCACCTTCCCTGAAGTAAGCGAGCTGTCCGAGATCGTGTTGAACAATGTGGTTACCGTACCGCCTCGGTTGCCCTTCACCGTGATAGAGCCGCTGCCCGTTATGATCTCTATGACCGGCCAATCCCAGTTCTTAATCGTATAGCTGCCAGAGTAGGTGGCAAGAGTCGTTGTCGTACCTCCTACTACCTTCTTCAGCTCAACCGTGTTCGTCGTTCCGCCGCCGAATTGTACATAGTACGTGTTGCTGGCATCCGTGTAGTGGAAGTAAACTCTCGTCTTGCCGTTATTGTCCCCAGCATCGGTCTGCAGCGCAGCCTTCAACGTGTACCCGCTCGTATAGGTCGCTCCTCCATAGATTCCGTCAGACGCACCGCCCCAATTCGTCAGCTTGAGCCGCTGGTATTCTACCGCTGCTCCTGTTCCAAGCGTCCAGTTCTGTGCCGCTCCGTCGTCGAAGTTCTCCGCATAGGGTGTAATAGTCCCGCCGGAACCGGTGCCGGCGCTGCCCACGAGGACCTCGATATTCTCAGCATAGGACTGAGTGTACTCCGCACTAAGGCCAATACGGCCGGAGGTCAAGGAGCTGTCGGAGATGCCTGAGAATAAGGTGGTGCTCGTGCCGCCTCTGCTGCCCTTCACCGTAATTGTGCCGCTCCCTGCTGTAATCTCGATGGTTGGCCAATCCCAATCCTTAATCGAATAGCTGCCTGAATAGGTGGCGAGCGTCGTCGTCGTCCCGCCAACCACCTTCTTCAACTCAACAGTATTGCTGTTGCCGCCACCGAATTGCACATAGTACGTATTGTTGGCATCGGTATAGTTGAAGTAGATCCTAGTCTTCCCATTGTTGTCACCGGCATCAGTCTGCAGAGCTGCCTTCAAGGTATAGCTGCCGGAGTAACTGGCCCCTGTATAGATGGCATTCGAGGTACCGCCCCAATTGCTCAGCTTGAGACGGCCATATTCAACGGAAGCTCCCGTGCCGAGTGTCCAGTTCTGCGCGGCTCCGTCGTCGAAGTTCTCGGAGAAGCCGTCGATGGTGGAGGTCGAGACGACGGAGGTGAAGCTCGACAGGTTCGTATTCGTATCCTTCGCACGGATCTTGAAGCTGTAGGATGTATTCGGTGTCAGATTCCATACCGTGTAGCTGGTCTTGCCGTAGGTGGAGCCGACATAGGTGCTTCCATTGTAGATCTCATACTCCATGACTCTGACATTGTCTGAAGCAGGCGTCCAAGATAAGCTCACGGAGCTTGTTGACCGGTTCGTTACGGTTAATCCAGATGGAGTTGACGGCGCGGTGCTGTCCATGGCCGAGAAGGTCGAATCTGCCAAGGCTGCCCTGCGGGTTCCGCCACCTCCTACGTTCGTGCTGCTGTTATTATCCACGACGTATAGCTTGGTGATGAGCGCCATCATATCGTCGAAAAACTTCTTCGACTCACCCGTGGCGGACGAAGATTGATCGAAGGAATAACCGTACACCTCTTCGAACTCCAGCCAAGCTTCGCGGGAGGCACTGAAGGCATAGGCATCCCAGCCTGTGTCATCCGCAATATAGGCGCCGTAATCTTGTAGGGCATGGAAGATCTTCTTCCCTGCTGCCGTCTGAAGACCTAAGCTGGCCTCCGTTGCAGATGGATGGATGGCCATGAGGGAGCCCATCTCTATCTTGGCGTTCGTGCCATGATAGTTGGATGGAGCGCCGGCATCTGAACGATCCGCCGGCCACCGGTAGCCCTTCGTTGCATCAGCTGTATTGTAATACAGGTAGTTGCCCCATACATTCAGCTTCAGAGCATGCTTGATGGGATCACTTCCTGTGAGCTCACCATGGCGCAGCGATCCGCCAATCGCCGACAAGCCGGAGCCCCAGTGCGTCCCCCCAATGCCTTGACCTTGAATATCGAGATCCTCGCCCCATCGATAGCCGAATACATTCCCTCCCGCGGTACAGCGAGTCAGCGGCTCAAGCTGAATAAGCGTCCGGCCGTCGGGCTTCAGGAAGGCGGCAACATTGTTAGGGGTGCTGTAAGGATTGGTCGTGGCATCCCCTACGATGAATTCATCAGGGATATTAATTGTTCCTTGCGGATTCGACGTATCACTGCAGCGGCTTGTCCAATTGGGCACGCCATAGATGTTGCGGACGGGATCGGTGGACTTTGTTTTCACATGGTACTCATAGTCCGTATGGAAGTAACCGCCCCCTGGAAAATGCCCCATTGACTGATAATCTGCATTAGCTCCAATCGGCATATTCCATATGCTGTCCTGCGAGAACGGCCACAGCCACGGGTCCCTCGCTGCAGATGCGCTCGCCGCTGCTACCGTAGTGCCGATTAGAAGTGCCGCTCCTGTAAGCGTTAACATTTTACCCCAACTTAGAGCCTTCCATCTCATCATACTCACTCCTCCGGTTATGGTTAATGACGGCTTCCTCGGTTGCCGCCTCGTCTATAGCATAGATAGAATTCGTACGGCAAGCTATAGCAATCTATCGTGATTCATAGAACTATACCGTCAATGTGGGTTCGCAGGACGCAGCACAGCAATAGGCTGCCTCTGCACTTGGAGGGGTGCTTGGAGACAGCCTACCTTGTTCTGTATGAATAGAGTGGTTCACCTTGATCCCGCGGCCTGCGCTACTTCTTCTCCACATGCAGCAACTTCACACTCTTAACGGTATAAGTGCCGCTGACTTGCTCCTCCGTGAGCGCCCCCAGCTTGATGGCACTCTTGATCTTCGCGGAGTCTGCTGATGAGATATGCAGCCACAGCGCCTTGTCTGGCAGTGCCTCGAACAGTCGCTGTCCATCATACTCCTTGCGCTCCTGATACGTTACCCTGACCTTGTAGTTCCCGACTTCAAGCCCAGGCTGGTCCATCTCGCCGCAAGCTGTCAGCAGCTCGGTTCGGAGCATTCCAAGCTCCTCTTCAATCTCCCGCTGCTTCTGCTTCAGGAGATAATACCGCTTCACCTGCTTGTCCATAGCTATCACTCTCCTATGCTACATAGGTATGCAGCTGGGAGACGAATGAGTCTACTTATTGTCTGTCTGCACAGTCCTGCCCTCAACGAGCTCTGACAGACGGACCAAGAGGGATTCTAGATCACCAACACGCGCACTCATCTGCTGCATGCTAGCCGATTGTTCTTCCAGACTGGTTGTAATCTCTTCCATCGCGGCGCTCGTCTCTTCCGTGACAGCGGTAATCGCTTCAATATCTTCTGCACTGCTCGATGTACGGGAGACCAGTTCACTCAGCATCACTCTCATCGCGGAAGACATCTCTGACACATGATCTGCATGATGAAGAATATCCTTGAACCGAACGCTCGTCTCTTGTGCAGACTCATTAATCTGCGTCAATGCGGTGCCGCCTGCGGCAATCTTGCCCGAGACGAGTGCCGAATGCTCATGAATGCGTGTCAATGTAGCTGTAATCTGCTCCATGGAGTCTTCAGCCCCGCTGGACAGCTTGCGTATCTCCTGCGCAATAACGCCGAACCCGCGGCCATGCTCACCTGCTCTTGCCGCTTCAATGCCCGCATTAAGCGCCAGGATGCCAGTCTGCCTGACAATAGCAGAGATCGTGCTCGTCACACTGCCGATCTGCTCGCTGAACGCCGTCAGCTCCGACATGGAAGTGACGGTGTCTTGAACGGCCTGATTCACCTGCTCGATGTCTGTCACCAGAGAGCTAATTCGGTTAAGACCTTCTCTCGTAATCTCGGTCGTACGATGTGAATTGGAATCCAGCTGGTCCGTCGACTCCGAGATCTGTCCGATGAAGCCCTGCATGTCGCTTAGAGAAGCATTAAGGATGGAGGTGCTTGATGCCTGCGAACGGGTGCCTATGCTCACTTCAGCAACGCTGACGGCTAGCTCGCGGCTGATTCGCTCCGAAGAATCAGCCTCCTGCTTCACAGACGAACCGAAGGCAGAGAGCACTTGAGATGAACTCTGCACCTCTGTGAGAAGCAGCTCAATTCGGCTATTCTGACCCTGCATATGTCTCATAATATGGCTGCCGACCAAGCAGACCGCAATAGCAGCAGTATTCACAATGAGCAAGACTGTGTACATAACGACGATATCGAAGGCGGATTGATTCGTCATGGTCTCGTTCCATATGACATGAATGGTTAGGGAAGCGAGCGATGCCCCCATTGTGAATAGACTCACTCGATTGTTGAAGTAGATCACGGATATGGCTACATAGATCATGCACACAGCCCATGCGCTCGGTGAAGGAATGAGCCAGATGAGCGTGAAGCCGATGGAATTGCCGATTCCGATGAGCCAATACTTGCCGCTTGGACGCGAGGCCGTCGATCGGTAAGACAGCAGCAGCACCGCAATCATTAAGATAGATGCAGCTGTGCAGCCTACGGCATAGATCATGTCAATAAGGCCGGTTAGGTAGATGAGCCAGTAGAGCGGTGGAGACGAGATGAGCAAGCCGAGGAAGGTCGTGTAGAGGATCTTGGATGCAAGCTGCTCGAATGGAGAGATGGATGGAGACGCTTCAGTTGAACTGGAATGAGTATTCAATGCAAGTACACCCCTTATGAATAACTTTACCTTCTCTTAATATCGACATATATATCCAACTATGAATAGGGGAATGAATAGATTTGTATGATTTTAAGAATATAGAAAAAAGCCCACTCCACAAGAGCAGGCCCTATCATTAGGGTAGGTCGTCATGACAAAATTATATCCCTCTCGACTTGAACAACGTTGCTATGGAGCCGCCATCCACATTCGCCCGAATCGCTTCCGTAATCGTATCAGCAATTGGAATGACAATCAGCTTATCCGACTTGGATGTATCCTGAAGGATAGAGTCGGTCACCACAATATTGCGGAGGCGAGGATGGACAAGCTTGCTTAGCGCATGGTCAGAGAATAGGCCGTGAGTGGCAACCGCCAGACAATCCTCAGCCCCTGACTCGACGAGCTTATTAATGACGCTGTGCAGCGTCTTCCCCGTATCAATCAAGTCCTCAATAATAATCGGCGTCTTACCCTTCACATCACCGATGATGTTGAACGTCTCTGTCCCGGTCTGGTTATCCTTACCCGTTACGACGATCGCGAATTCAGCGTCCATGTAGCTGGCCAGCTTCTCTGCCGTTGAAGCACGTCCTGCATCTGGGGAGACGATAACCGGGCTCTTGATGGACAAGGTCTTCAAGTAATCCGTCAGCGTATCCAGTGCGGTCAGATGATCCACCGGGAAGTCGAAGAAGCCTTGGATAGCAGCCGTGTGGAGATCAAGTGTAATAATACGGGAAGCACCGGCAGCTGCCAGCAGATCGGCCACCAGCTTAGCCGAGATGGCTTCGCGAGGCGCACGCTTGCGTTCTTGGCGAGCATATCCGTAATACGGCATGATGATGTTAATTGTACCTGCAGAAGCACGCTTAGCCGCATCTATCATCGCCAGCAGCTCCATGAAGTGCTCATTAATGGGATCCGACAACGATTGTACGATGAAGATATCGCATGTACGAATCGACTCCATGAACGCTACATAGACCTCACCATTCTTGAACCGGGACAGCTTCACATCGCCTAGCGGGACTCCAAGCTTCTCACAGATCTGTGTAGTCAGGGGAATGTTGGACGAGCCTGCAAAGATTTTGATTTTGTCTGTAATCATCTCAGAATACCTCCATAGCAGTAACAGTAATCATTGAGGCTATTATAATCATGTTTGGAGGAAATAGCACGTCCTTATCAAAAAAGGTGTGAAAATGTGCCTTACCGGAGCCGTTCACTTATAATCATCCTCTGAAGTTTACAAACAATCTTTGCAAGATATACAACCTTTGCGCGAAGTATGACCGAGAGACTACTTTCATAGTGAGAGGAGTGTGACTCGATCGTTATTGAATGCGGTTACAAAATCTTGCATCAGAGCAGTTATTTTATCAATTGGAGAAGTCTCATCCCGATGACCTTCCAACCCGGGGATTCCACTCAATTCAAGACGGGGACCACATGCTCCGGCGTTACGTTAGCTCCTAATGGCTCCGGAATGGAACAGCCATAGCCATTCAGTAATCTGCCTTCTCGGATGAAATGATAGGCTGATAGACTTAGCCTATCAGTCCATTATTAATCGACTACCCGCATCGTTCGCCTCATTTTCTCCAGGTCTGGCTCCACGCCGAGACCTTGCCCTGACGGAATGTTCAACCTGCCTCCAGTTAACTGGAGAGGCGCTTGTAGATAAGCTTCGGATGGATCGTTGCCTATCTTCCATTCCATATAATAGCTGCACTCAGGCAGGGCGGCGGCTAGTTGGAGTGTGGCAGCCAGTCCAAGTCCGCGTGATGTATTATGCGGAGCATAAGTCACACCGAAGGCTCGGCATAACACAGCTGCTCGAACCGCACTGGCAATTCCGCCGCACTTCACCACATCCGGTGCATACAGCTGGCATGCCCCTGAGGCAATGAAGCTGCGGAACGTATATAGGTTCCAATCCTGCTCGCCAACATGGATAGGTACAGGAAGCTGGCCAGCCAGCTTCACATAGGCCTGAACGTCGTCATAGCGGCAAGGCTCCTCATAATGATAGATATCCGCCTCCTTCACGAAGTGATAGAACCGCACGGCTTCCGTATAGGAGTACGAGCTGTTCGCATCCAGCATCAGCTTCATGCGAGGCCCAATTGCCTCGCGCATCACATGCACGCGGCGAACATCTTCCTCTAGGTCCACTGCTTGCCCGGTTCCTAGTCTAGGTCCTACCTTCATCTTAATCGCCTCGAAGCCGTATTCCTCAATACTGCTGAGCACCTTGGCCGCTTCTTCCTCCGCACTCAGATGTCGGCTCATGCTGGAGCCATAGAACTTCACTTCCTCACGGCAGCGGCCCCCGAGCAGATTGTAGACAGGCTGTCCAACAGATCGTGCGGCCGCATCCCAGCAGGCTATCTCAACCCCGCTGAAGGCCATAGCCAACAGTTGCCCTGCAATCTTGTACTTCCCGTTCATGACATTCTGCTCCAGCTTGGCATGACCGAAGGGACTCTGCCCAAGCACGAGCGGCTTAATGACCTGATGAATGAGCTCTTCCAGCACCGCTTCCCCTACTCTGCTGCATTCACCGAATCCGCTAATTCCCGAATCCGTCTGCACTTCCACGAACACAGCACCCTGTGCTGCATAAGTGATTATATTAGTAATAAGCACACGCACCATCCTCCCCCTAGAACAACTCCAGCTGCTTCGGCGCGAACGGCTTCGTCTCCTGTCCGAGCATCTCCATCAGCCGAGCAGCGTTCGCTGCAGCATGCCCACCAGAGTTGTTGTTGAAAATCACATAAATCTCCTTCGTCATTCCCTCTAGCGTAAGCAGACGATCCTTCCACTCGCTGAGCTCTTGCTCGCTGTAGTTATACAGGTAGCGCACCTCACGCCAGTTGGGACCGCCGCCGCCATTCCAATGCTCGGCATTACGCCCATGCATGCGCACAATGGTCTGCCCCTTATCCGTCGCCTGCAGCACAATCGGAATGGAGCCAGCTCCAGCTTGCGGCTCATCGCATACACTGTGAATCCAGCCCTCCTGCTCCATGAAGGCCAGCGTCTTGTCCTTCATCTCTCCATCGAACCAGCTCTGGTGACGGAACTCCAGTGATACGGGCAGACCCTGCATACGTTCACGCGCTTCTCGCAAAATATCGACATGAGGCTTGCTGCAATCGAACCAAGGCGGATACTGGAACAGCACGGAGGCCAGCTTGCCTGCCGCGGCAACGGGAGCAATCGAGGCGCGGAACGCCTCGAACATAGCCTCTTCAGATGGGAACGGGTTCGGTCCGCGAAGATGACCGGTCATTCCTTGGTAGGCCTTAATGACGAACCGGAAGTGAGGGGGGGTATCCTCCTCGGCCCAGCGTGCAAGCACCTTCTCCGCCTGAATGGCATAGAAGGTGCTGTCTACTTCTACGCAGGAATGATAGGTGCTGTATATCTTCAGCCGGTCGCGTGCTGATACTCCCTTCGCATACAGATCGGTATGGTCACCCCAGCCCGCCAGTCCGATATGAATCATCGCTCACCCTCCTCACATCCGTTATAGCAGCTCTTCCGATAGATACGGACTGCTCTTCAGCAGCGCCCGTATACGCTTCTTCGTGCTCGGCCCATGCGGCAGTCCGACCTGGCGGTTAAGGAGCAGCCACCTGATGCAAGCTATCGCTTCAACAAGCTCCGAGTCCCGCTCACAGTCCTTGTTATCAGCCAGGTAGGCTGCCTTGAAGGCAGCTGCCAGCCTGTCCGACAAGTAGATTCTGGCGAGTACGGTTGACCAAGCAACATCATATCTTGCATCGCCCAGCTGTCCATTCGTCCAGTCAATAATCGTATAGACTCCGTCCTTCTGTACAATATTGCCTAGGTGATAATCGCCATGAATGAGAACCTGCTGCTTGTAATCCACCTTCGAGAAGAGGCTGTCCAGCCGCTCCTTCAGATCATCATAGTATTCGATTCCGGGGAAGAAGTACGGGATGAAGTCATAAGCTGGCAGAGGCTGCAGGAACCGGGATACGTCCGCTCTGTGGACGCGGGACAACAGCTGAGCGAGCTCCCGCACCTGCTTCAGCTTCACCTCAGCAGGAGGGATGCCGTCATCTGGCGTGAGCAAGACGGGATGGTTCTCCCCGTCTACTCCCCAGCCTAGGGGGCGAGACACCGCGACTCCTTGCTCGAATAGACCCTGGAGCAGCCTATATTGGGCAGCGACGTCGGGGCGGGATTGTTTGCTCCATCTTTTCACAATTAGGGGTTGTGAGGAATGGGGGCTGGCTACTCGAATGACCTCGGCCTCAAGGCCTCCATCTAATGTGGTGAATTGCAGCTGCTCCGGCTGATCCGCCAGGTGGCGGAGGCTGTCATCGAGCGCTGTGAAGCGGATGCTGGTCCATAGATTCATGCCGGTTCACTCCCCTTAACTCCGAATAAGAAGGTCTCCAGCAAGGCTAGCCGCTCCCCGCTCAGAGGCTTCGAGTTGTCGTATGGCATGATAGCTTCGGCCGGCAGGTCCCACTTCACCTCTCTGCGTGCGAGCGAACGGCTGAACTCCTTCCAATGAGCCAGCTTCCACTGATCCTGCTTCAGCCCTCTCGCCTGAATGCGTTGCTTGTACAGCTCCTCGCCAGGGAGATAGACGATCAGCACCTTCACATCCACATCCTCCGTCGTTGCGCCGATCCGCGCTAACTCCTGCTGCAGCCACTCGGGCTCTCCGGTCTCCTTCGTTAGTGGGCCAACGACGATGACGTCGCCTCCCAGCTCCACATTCTCCAGTGCAGCGTCCATCGTAATCCGGTATCCCAGATCGCGGCACAGCGTCTTGTATATGGCGGAGTCCCGGTCCTGCGGATCCTGACCTGACAGCTTCATAATGACTTGCGCAGCTGGACGCAGCAGCGTGTCCATATCGAGCAGCACCGTCTTGGTCCGCTTCGCTATCTCCTTCGCCACTGTCGTCTTGCCCGCCCCAGCAGCACCAACTACGAACAAGAGCTTCCTCATGCCCGGTTAGCTTCCTGCCGCTGCTCTGCTTAATTGAAGCTCTCGCCAGACGGTCTTGTTGCTGTACTGCCGCTCGCTGCTAATGTCTGGTCCGAACCACGCTGGCGGGTTGAAGGCATTCGCTTCTTCGATAGAGGCGAATTCGACCTCGACTACGGTTAACTGGAGCTGATCGTATACATCTACTTCGAGTATCGTCCCGTTCCACTCTGCCGTGATACGGTTCTTCGTCAGTGCAACCGCATTGTGCGCGCGCGCCACCTGCTCATAGATGCTCTCTGAGATCTCGTACTCAATCTCTTCCCTTGATAGACCGTTGCCCTGCTTGAAGGTATGCGTGTAGGTGCGTTCATTCGTGCTTAAGTCGGTTAATCGTCGAATTCTAAGCTCCTGCTGCTCGTCAATCGCCAGATAAGTCTGTTCAATACACTGCTCTCCCTGGATGCGCAGAACCCCTCGGTCTGCCAGCTCCTGTACAGGCTCCGCCAGCAGGAACTTGCGTTCAATCTCTAAGGCCATGTCCTAACCTCCTCGTCATTAGCTAGATTATACCTCTAGAGGCTGGGGAGATCCAAGACGCCGCCGTTCCCGCCACCCTATAATTACAACCGCCCTTCTGCAAAAAAAAAGTAACCACCCATCCCACCTAACGGGGCAAGAGGGTGGTATGACCATAGTAAGTACTAGAAAGTGATTAGTTAGTGGAACCTGCTATGCTGGCATTCTGCCTCTTCTGAATGGCATGAACGCCCATCACGATAGCAATGAGCTCGTAATGATCCAGGTGCTGTGATTGATTGTTCAGGCAGAAGGCTCCGGGATGGAGCCATCCGCTGATTTTGGCAAAGGACGCCACCTCGTTCTCATCCTCATCTAAGACGGCATACTCATTCGAGAAGGCAGGCGATACAATCTCATAGATGCCTCGACCGCCTGAATCGTACTCATACTTCTTCTTCAAGAAGCTCATCCTCGCACGCAGTACACCAAGCTCACAGTCGTCCGCCGTTGTAATATGCCACTTATTCGAGAAGAAGGGGAATTCCCCTGCGCACATCTTCAATCCCTGCCCATTGTATACATCCAGCCCCGAGCCGAACGCACTCCGCAGATCCAGTGAACCGGCATGGTTGCCTTCCGCGTCCATAATATCGCTGCTGCCAGCATTGAAGAAGTTGTCTCTGAAGTACAGCTCCATTGTTCATCCCTCCCTACAGACTAATACGCCGCACGCCTCCTAATTGTTGCGCATGAATGGAATATTATTGAAGACAGTGCTGTGGTATACTGCTGGAAGAAGAGACGTCAGGAGGGTACGTTATGACCATATATGTCATTCAAGCGTTCAGTGAGGACGGGATGGAGAATGTGTATGTCGGCGAGGATAAGGAGAGAGCTCTGTCCTTGAAGCCAGAGGACTTCGAGAACTGCGACGCACTGTTCGTCGAGATCTGGACCGATGGGGAGAAGACCGATGACTTCCGGTTGGGGTCGGAGGAGTGAGGATGGGGAGGCGGGAGGCGGTTCGAGGCTTGCTGTGGTGCTTGCTGAGTCTGACGGCGGTGATGGTTATTGGGGGGTGTTCGGATCATTTAATCAAGCGTCAGAGCGTTAGGGATATGGATTCGGCAGCTTTTCCCCGGTCAATAAGTGAGGAAGATATTAAGAAAGAAGCGGATGGAAAGGACCACATCGTATTAGAATGGAGTAAGGGTGACCAAGGAAGTAAACACTCATCGGTTAATCTTCCCCTCGCACAGAGCGGATACTACCAGCCTCTGCGGGAGGTCAGCAAGGTCACCTATAGCAAGCCTGTTCGAATCCGTTCCCATTGGGATAAGCTGCCATCAATGCTGACTGAAGCAGTTCGTCCTCTTGATACTGATGAGCTCCCTTGGAAGGCTGGGGAGGAGCTGGCTTATGTGGCCTCGTTCGAGAAGGATGGCAAGAGGCATCAACAGGTGCAACTGACCTACCTGCAAGATATGTCTTCTGGAGCTGGAGATGAGTTCATTATCCTTAGGATGACGGAGCTGGCTGAGGACCCTTGGGCTGCCGCGGATATTGCTGCGGCTGACACCTTCGATAACCCCATTAAGGTGCATAAGCTAGGCGGGAAGCGGCCTGTAACGCTATATCATCATATACTGGCGACGGATAGCAGCTACACCTATCAGTACTACAATTATAATGATGCTATGGATAGGGTTGATGTGACGGTGAGTGCGGCTAACGAGATTAACTTCTACTCTGACGGTATTTTGTACCAAGTAGGCTACCACTTGGACGGGGACCATCCAGATCAAGATACTCAGGACCGTATGGTCAAGCTTGTGGAGAGCTGGCTTGATGGAACATAGTGTGCTTACCTTCAGCACAATGTGTGGAGGACTCGCCGAATGGTAATCGTCCTCGGCTGCCTCGAATTTCTTGCACTTCTGCACCTCAATCCTGCCCGGACACGAATCCCATTGCAAGCGGCTGGCTTCGCAAGCTTAAGCACTTAACGAGGCAGATCCTCGTTAAGTCCTCTAGCAACCCCCTTCTAGGCTGACTTAACACGGAATATCCTTGTTAACGTGAATCCCAATCGTTACACACCTGCCTTCTCAGACACTTAACGAGGATAATCCTCGTTAAGTGCTCCAGTCCCCCCCTTCAGATTGACTTAACACGGAATATCCGTGCTAATGTCATTCGTCTGCGCCAGGCTATTGAGCGCCCCACCTACACCAGATGGCAAGCGACATAGTGCTCTCCGCCCATGTCGCGGTAGTCCGGGACCTCGGTCCGGCACTGCTCCACCGCCAGCGGACAGCGGGTGTGGAACTTGCAGCCGGACGGCGGGTTCGCCGGACTCGGCAGGTCGCCCTTCAGCACGATGCGCTCGCGTCGTGTCTCCGGGTTGGACACCGGTACGGCCGATAGCAGCGCCTTGGTGTAAGGGTGCAGCGGATTCGCGAACAGCTCACACTTCGGCCCCAGCTCCATCATCGTACCTAGATACATGACACCAATCGTGGTACATAGATGCTCGACGATGCTGAGGTCATGCGAGATGAATAGATACGTCAGTCCCCTAGCCTCCTGCAGATCGCGGAACAGATTAATAATCTGCGCTTGAATGGATACATCCAGCGCGGATACCGGCTCATCGGCGATGATGAAGTCAGGCTGCAGGATTAGCGCGCGTGCTATGCCAATTCGCTGACGCTGACCGCCGGAGAATTCATGCGGATAGCGATCATAGTGGTACGGAGCCATCCCGCATAGCTGCAGCACCTCCTTCGCCCGCTCCATCGCTTCCGCCTTCCCGCACAGCCCATGATCAATGAGCGGCTCAGCAATCGCATCGCCCACCTTAACTCGGGGATTAAGAGAGGAGTAAGGGTCCTGGAAGACGAACTGCATCTGAGGGCGCAAGCCGCGAAGCTTAGCCTTGTTCAGTTCGTATATGTTGGTGCCCCGGAACTTCACCGAGCCCGACGTCTTGCTCACCAGCCGCAGAATTGTCCTGCCCACCGTACTCTTGCCGCAGCCTGACTCTCCCACCAGCCCGAAGGTCTCCCCCCTCCGAATGACGAAGGACACCCCATCGACCGCCTTCACCTGGCCAATCGTACGCTGCAGCACGCCCCCGCGTATTGGATAATAGGTGCGAAGATCCTCAACCTCCAGCAGCACATCACTTGCCATCCCGCCTCACTCCTTCCTGATGCTCGTCCTCCTCATACAGCCAGCAAGCCGCCTTATGCCCCGCCGTCTGCTCCTCCAGCGGAGGCTGCTTCGTACGGCAGATCTCCATAGCATGCACACACCGCTCGTGAAAAGCGCAGAAATCCCCCAATGTCAGCGGATTCCGCACCTGGCCAGGGATGGTGTAGAGCCGCTCCGCGGACTGCCCCAGCATCGGCTTCGCCTTCATCAGCCCTTGCGTATACGGATGCTTAGGATGACGGAACAGCTCCTTCACCGGAGCCTCCTCCACCACCTTCCCTGCATACATCACGACCACATGATCCGCCATCTCGGCCACGACGCCGAGGTCATGGGTGATGAACAGAATGGAGGTGCCCAGCTCGCGCGACAGATCCCTCATCAAGTCAAGGATCTGAGCTTGAATCGTTACATCAAGCGCCGTAGTAGGTTCGTCCGCAACGAGCAGCTTCGGCTCGCAGCTGAGCGCGATCGCAATCATGATTCGCTGCCGCATCCCTCCGCTCAGCTCATGGGGGTAAGCCTCCGCCACTCCCTCCGGCCTAGCGATGCCCACCATGCGCAGCAGCTCCAGCACCCGGCTCCTCGCCTGTGCCCGAGACATGCCCCGGTGCTCCTGCAGAGGCTCCATAATCTGCGCTCCGACCTTGAACACTGGATTCAGCGAACTCATCGGCTCTTGGAAAATCATTGCAATCTCGTTCCCTCGAATGCGCCGCATCTGCTTCTCCCGCAAGGCGAGCAGATCCTCGCCTTCGAACCGAACCTCTCCCCCGTCAATCCGGCCCGGCGAGGAGATCAGTCTCATCAGCGACAGCGCCGTCACGCTCTTGCCGCAGCCAGACTCGCCGACGACGCACACCGTCTCCCCGCGGTTCACCTTGAAGCTCACTTCATCCACCGCTCGAACGACGCCTCCTTCCGTCCGGAAGGAGGTTCGCAGCCCGCGGAACTCCACGAGCGGCTCACCAACCTTCCCAGCCGCCAAGCGTCCTGCTCCATCCCCAGCCTTCTTACCCTCCAAGCGTCCTGCCCCATCCCCAGCCTTCTTACCATTCAAGCGCCCTTCCCCATCCCCAGCCTTCTTAGCATCCAAGCGTCCTTCCCCATCCCCACCCATCCTGCCTTCCAAGCGTCCTGCCCCATCGACCGCCTGTCTGAACCGAATAAGCCTCTCTTCTTGGCCTACAGCCAGCCTCTTCCCTTGCCTGTGTTCTCCTACAGCCAACCGGCTCTCCGGCCTTCCTGCATGCTCCGTAGTCGTATGAATCTCCTTCTCTTCCGACAACCCCGCTGCTTCGCTCTCCACTCCAGCCATCCTCGCTCCCCCCTATCGCTTCATCTTCGGATCGAGGGCGTCGCGCAGCCCGTCGCCGAACATGTTAATGGCAATGACCGTGATGAAGATGCATAGTCCCGGCGGAATCCACAGCCACGGCCGCTTCTGGAAGTCAATCAGATTGTTAGCCGACTGAATGAGATTGCCCCAGGACGGGGTTGGCGGCACGACGCCTATGCCGAAGTAACTGAGCACCGCTTCCGACAGCACCGCGCCGGCCACAGTCAGCGTAGCGACGACGATAATCGTCGGAATGGTGTTCGGCAGCAGATGGCGGAAGATGCGGCGATGGTCACGCAGCCCCAGCACCTCGGCCGCCTGCATGAACTCCTGCTCCCGCAGCGTCAGAATCTCGCTTCGGACGAGCCTTGCAAGCGAAGGCCAGCTGAGCACGCCTAAGATCAGCATGACAATATAGATCCGCATCTCTGGCGGAACTCGCAGGTCCGACAGCACCGCCCCCAATATGATGAGCAGCGGAAGCGAAGGCACCGACATCATGATGTCGGTCAGCCGCATGATGAGGCTGTCCACCAGCCCCCCGTAGAAGCCAGCCACCGCGCCAAGCACACTGCCGATGACGACGGAGATGACCATCGCGA
Source organism: Paenibacillus sp. GCM10023252 (assembly GCF_042653305.1). NCBI lineage: Bacteria > Bacillati > Bacillota > Bacilli > Caryophanales > Paenibacillaceae > Paenibacillus > Paenibacillus sp. GCM10023252. The sequence goes on along the minus strand of NZ_JBHSHW010000027.1, from coordinate 104,823 downwards.
CGATACCGACCGACAGCGAGATGCGGCCCGCCAGCAGCACGCGCTTCAGAATATCGCGACCCAGCTTATCCGTACCGAGCCAGTGTGCATCGCTTGGCGGCTTGTTGCCGTTCATAATATTGATCTTCTCCGTCTGATACGGAGACAGCATCGGGCCGAATAGACAAGCGAGGATCATAACGACTAATACCGCGAGTCCAGCCATCGCCAGATGGTTGCGGCGCAGCCTGCGCAGGGCAAGACGCCAAGGCGAAGCTGGCCTCCGGGCGATGCTAACACTGTCATAGGTCGCAGCGTCAACTGTTCCGTGTTCAATCTGCATAGCTCCCCCTACCTCCGATCCAGCCGAATGCGAGGATCCGCAACCGCGTATAGGATGTCTGCCATTAAGTTGCCCAGCACCGTCAGCAGTGCCATGAACATCGTGAAGCCCATCAGCAGCGGATAGTCCCTCACATTAAGCGCATCCAGGCTGACTCTCCCAATGCCCGGCCAGTTGAAGATCTGCTCCAGTATAATCGCTCCTGCGAATAGCCCCGGCAGCTCGAAGCCGAGCAGCGTAATCGCGGGAAGGAGCGCATTGCGCAGCGCATGCTTGTAGATGACCTTGCCCTCGGACAAGCCCTTCGCCCGAGCCGTCCGAATATAATCCTTGCGGACCACTTCCAGCATGCTCGTGCGGAAGTACCGCGTCAGAGAGCCGATGCTAAGCATCGACAACACGATGACGGGCATGGCGGCATGCTTCACCACGTCCCACATATATGCGAAGCCAGTACGATCACTGGCTGTCGTAGTCATTCCTCCGACAGGCACCCATCCTAGGTCCACGGCGAACCACTTGATCATTAACAACCCGATGAAGAAAGAAGGGAAAGACATAGCAGCCATAACGAGAATCGTCGTAACGCTGTCAAATAAGGAGTACTGCTTGGACGCCGATATGACGCCTACAACAATTGCGATGAACCAGGACAGAATCAAGGAGGCGGAAGCGATGATGAAGGAGTTCCACATATACGTCCTTATTACATCCGTGACCGGCTGCTTGAATTGCAGCGAATCTCCGAACTGTCCTTGGATGGCGTTGCCTATCCAGATGAAGTAGCGCTCGACAAGCCCTTTGTCAAGACCATAGATCTCTCTAAGCTCCTGAGCACGCTCGGCAGTCAGCCGCTGATTCGTATCCACGAAGTCTCCCGGGGCCAAGGAGAAGACTAAGAACACAACGATGGACACCCCGAATAATGTCGGTATGGCGTACAAGAGACGACGAACGATGAATGGCCACATACCGCTCCTCCTTATAGTAGAGCCCAGCCGCCTACACGGACGGCCGGGCAATGGGACAATTGGTCAACTAATCCTCGTAACTGACCATCTAACCTCTACTTAATCTCAATCTTATGCAAGTCACTTGTGAACTCGCGGAACGGAGACATGTCGAACCCTTGCACCCGGGCATTGACCGCCCACATATCTCTTCGCTGATAGAGGAAGATGTACGGCAGGTCATCATTAAGCACCTTGTACAGCTCTTGGTAGACCGGCTTACGCTTATCTATCTCGAGCTCCGATATTCCCTGAGCGAGCAGCTTGTCCGCCTCAGCATTGGAATACCCGATATCATTATAAGGACCGCCAGTTCCGAAGATCTCTGTCGTATCCGGCTCCGGGGTCAAGCTCCATGCCATGAACAGCATGTCGAAGTCGCCCTTCTCCCGCTTATCGAGCATCGCGTTGAATTCCATCTGTTCGGCGACGAATTCAATGCCAAGCTCCTTGTAGTTCTCTTCAGCAATCGGAATAATCGCTTCATTCACAGGATTAGGCGTACTGGCGGCGAACGAGATCTTGAACTTCACGCCGTCCTTCTCCCTGATGCCGTCTGAACCGACGACCCAGCCTGCCTCATCCAGCAGCTTCTTCGCTGTCTCCAGATTGAATTCATACTTATTCACATCGTCGGTGTAAGACCAGGATACCTTGGACTGCGGTACGTTCAGCACATCTGCATACCCTTGGTAGACGGCATCAACGATCTGCTTGCGGTCGAGACCGTAGGTGAGCGCCTGGCGCACCTTCTTATCCTGGAACAGGGGACGCTTGTGGTTGAAGGCAATGTAGCCATATCCATTGGTAGGGAACAGATTCACATCAAGGAAGCCGAACGACTGCAGCTGCTCCACGCTATCCTTGTTCACCGCCACCTGATCAATGTCGATCTCTCCTGTCTGAAGGAGCTGAATACGGGTATCATCCGTCGTGGTCTTATAGATCAGGTTAGGAATCTTAGGCGCTCCGTTCCAATAGCTCGGGTTCGCCTTCAGTCTCACTTCCTGGCCTGCGATGTACTTGTCTAGAATATAAGGACCAGACCCCATCGGCTTCAGATACAAGTCCTTCAGATAATCGAGATTGCCCTGCTTATAGCCCTTGCCATAATACGCCTTGGAGATGACTGGACCTCCAAGCGTCGTCAGCGTCGTTGCACTAATCTTCTCCGTTGTGAACTCAATTGTATGCGGATCGACCACCCTAATACCGGAGATTGACGTGGCCTTTCCTTCCTTGTAATCCTTACCGCCCTTAAGGCTCGTTGTCGTAGCGTCAACCGGACCGGTATAGGCCTTGTCGAACAGCAGCGTCGTGGTGAAGGCCACATCTTCGGCTGTTATGGGAGTTCCATCGCTGAACTTGGCGTCCTTGACCAGATGGAAGGTGTACACCAGCTTGTCCTCCGAGATGTCCCACTTCTCCGCGAGCCCTGGGCCTGGAGAGCCATCCTTGTTAGTGGAGAGAAGCGAGTCGAATAATGCGGCATTAACATAGGCATCATAGACCGATTCTTGATAGAGCGGATGGAATACACCCTTCGGAGCGTCGATGCCGACGATGAAGGTATCCTTGCGAGCCGTCGCAGCGGACGGGTTCTTCGATAGATCCGAGGCAGGGATGAGACCGTCGGTCTTAAGACCGCTCTCCTCTGGGGGCGCACTTTCGCTCGGTTTTGGACTTGACGGGTCATCCGTCGCATTAGGGGAATTCCCGCCACCAGAATTGTTCGAGCAAGCAGATAACAACAGAACACCAATGAGCAGCAGCAGACATAGGGAACTCCAGCTTCTTTTCATCGTAGACCACCTCTTCAATTGGGTTATGTATATTAACTTTAGCAGCTTGATTTATATGAAAATTCAGACAATTAAGCTCGTGAGGCTTCGCTGCTAAATTCATTTTTGGAGCCGCAACATCCACATCCCCTTATAATTAGATATTTTCCGTCTTTTCCCTTCTTTTCACCTCAACAAAAAAAGAATAAACCCTAAATATAGGAATTTACTCCTTCACAACTAATTCTATATGCCTGCATATGTCGATTAATATCTAGTTCCATGCAACTATATCCCTCTTACAAAATATAAATGATAATTCCCCGCTCTGTTCTCTCCTGTCTAATGATATTCATTCTCTCCAGCTCCAGCAGAGCTTCGTTCAGCTCCTTCGCCTGGAAGTCCATCCCCTTGTAGACTAGCAGATCTACAAGCTCCAGCAGCGTAACCTGGTAGCCGCTCTTCAAGCTCTCTCGAATTAAGGAGATGAGACTGGAATGAAGAGGCTTCGCCGCTCTGCCGCCATTCGCCCCTGACTCGAAGCGGCTGCGTATCGCTGATACCTCGTGGTTGAACTTGTCCCGGTAAGCAAGCGAGATATCACGCTCAAGCTCTGCCGGCACCTCCAGCCCCTCCTCTCGGAGCAGGGAGAAGACGGTACTAATATGGTCATCCACCTGGTCTGCATACCGATGGAGCGATTGAAGCAGATTATCGTTGCCCGCCTTCGCATCCTGCCTGATGAGGGCCAGCTCATCTCGAATATGCGACACTTCATCGACCTTATCCACAATGCTGCTCAGCGCGCTCTGCACCATCCGGTTCTGCGCGGAGGATTCATACGATTGCACATAGGAATAGACCATAGCTACGATGGCTAGGAGGATAGAGGACAGCGTAGCAGCGAAGGAGATCTGATCGATCAGCTCCTTCGCATCATAGAACTTCCATACGAATAGACCGATTATCCCAAGCGTGAGATCTATCATGATGAACCAGTAGATCAGATCCCGGCGCCGCATCTCTCCCAGCATGTTAGTCTGCTCCTCCCTTAGAGCATGCCTCCATAATCTTGCGTGCTTCCTCCAGGCTCCCGCACAAGGTGAAGACAAGATCCAGCTTGGCGATATAGAACAGCTCTCTAATAATGGAATCGTCAAGGATTATGACCATCGGACAGGCACTGCTTGCAATCTTGTTCTTGTAATAGATCAACACTCCGAATCCCGTACTGTCAATAAGCGTCAGCTTACGAATATCCATAATACATCCCTTGCTCGTCTTGTTGAGTGCGGCAAGCTTCATCTTCGCCTCTTCATAGTTGTTATACGTAAGCTTGCCCGAGGCCGTAATGTGCTGCACAGAGTCACACACCATCTCGTCAAATTGAATGAGATGCTCCTGCACCGCGGTTCACTCCCTTCTTCCATAATTCAATGGTTAATCTCCCGCTCGCATCCTGGTCGAACGTTAATCCATCCGCTATCATCTGGGCAAGCATAATACCTCTTCCCCGCTCTTCCTGGAATAAGCTCTCCATGCTGCCTCGGCTTGCCTCCTCCAAGGTGGCGACCACCTGCGGGCCCGCTTGATTGGAGATGGAGACGAATACCTCATCCTGCACCATTCTTAGCGTCATTGTAATGGTCGTCACCGCAGCTTGCTCCTCACCGCTGCTCTCACCCAGCTTCACCACCGCTTCTACCGCATTAATCATCAGCTCATGAATGGCGAAGCACAGCTTGAAGGACTGATCCTCAGCCACTCCCCCTAGGAATACCTTGCTGAGCTCATCGGTTAAGTCTATTAAGTCATGGCCGGGCGCACTCTCAATCACCAGCTTGTACAAGGCTGTCATCCTCTCCCTCATCTCGAAGTTGTATCCTGCTTCACTTCATACTCTTGCTTCAATAGCAAGCAGGCAGATATCATCCGGCCATGACCCTCCTGAATTCATCTCAAGCTCCAGCTTAACTAGCAGCTTCTCAATCGGCTCGTTATATAACGTTACTAATTCATCCCTTAGTCTGCAGAACGTAGCTCGAGGAGAGGTATCATACACTTCGAACAGTCCGTCTGTATAGAGGAGGATTCTAGCCGCAGTCTCATAGCTGAACATCCCTAATTGATAGTTGGCATGATAGTCAATGCCTAACGTTAAGCCGCCTGCACTTAGCTCTTCGACCTTCCCGTCATCTCGAATTCCTATTCCGTAAGGATGCCCTGCATTCACATAATGCACCTGCCTTGCGGCTGGATTAATCTGCACACAGAGCGCCGTGCAATAGACGATGGTATCGTTGTAATTAGACTTGAACAGCTGGCATAAGTGCTTGTTCAGCAGGTCCATAATCTGAACAGGATCGGAGACGGAGGCCAGCATATTCTGGAGGAAGGCGTGTATATACATGCTCACCAGTGAGGAGGATACGCCGTGCCCCATGACATCAATGATGATAGCCGCGCTCGTTCCACAGTCATAGACACGCCAGGTATACATATCGCCTGACAGCTGGCTGGAGGGGACATAACTGCCCCTGAAGGTAACAGCCTGACTGTAATGGGGGGCGGGGAGTACGGACTGTTGAATACGCTTAGACAGTTCCATATCGGACACCATCCTCAGCTCGGCTTCCTTGCGCTCGGTAATATCCATTAGCGTTCCCGTGGTGCCGATGGTCTTCCCATCTTCACCGAGGAGGGGCTCGGACAGCGCCTCCACCCACTTGACACTCCCGGACTTAGTAACCAGCTTCACTTGGAGCCTGGTCGTCGGCTGTCCCTTAATGTGCTCCAATGCCTCCTGATTATCTTGAACCTCTTCCGGACTGCCATACTCGAATACATAATGGCCCAATGTCTCAGCGACTGAGTATTCAGAGACCGCTTCCCAAGCCGGGTTCAGGTAGGTCCACCGCCCATCATTATCTGTCTGATAGATGACCTCAGTCACTCGGTTCAGTACACCGTTGTAATTTTCCGAGAGGTCGCGATATCGCTGTTCGCTCTTCTTCAGTTCATCCGTCAAGCTGTTGGAAGTAAGCAGATAACTGACGACATAATACGCTAACGTTCCACCGAGCACAGAGACGATGACTTGCTGCAGGAAGATGGTTAAGAAGAACGGCGTCTCTTGATAGAGCAGGTAGAGACCGAAGACGAGCAGTTGGAACACATTGAGCAGGTGAAATGCCGCCGCGCGAGGCCACTCGAACTTCGCCCCAACTTGTCCAGATACCCATCCAATCAATAGAATGAGCCCGGCTGAATGAATCGCAATCTCGTTCACTCCGAAGAAGAACAGCCTTGTAACTGCAATGAGGAGAGCTGCTGGAAGGGCTGCATATACCCCTCCGAATACTCCCGCTAGGACAAGCGCAATCGACCGCATGCTGACACGGGTCTCAGAGCCCTCCCATGTTGGAATGCTGAATACGACGAGCAATCCTCCAAGTACGCCTAGGATAAGGCCTGCACGTATGCGTGCTGTAGGCTTAGCCGCTAGGCTGAACATATCCTGCTTGAACGAGTGGCCGAATACGAATAGATAAGACAACAATAAGCACAGATTCATCATATATCCTTCCAGCAACGCCCCATCTACCTCCTCGCTGTGCAATGTGGCTATATACTAGATTATGCATCCGGTTAATAGATTGCCCTTGGTAAGCGCCTTAATCTACCGCAAGATTAATTAAGGGAAAGGAAGACTTCTCGATGGTTGACATGTCAACTTCATGAGGATATAGTTGACTTATCAACGATTATAGATCGGGAAGGAGACTATACCCTATGGAGAAGCAGATGCATGACACGAATCTGGGCAGGATGATCTCACTCCTCTATCGTCAGTTCCAGATGCATATTAATCGGGAGCTGAAGGCGCTGGGAATTAACTCGTCACAGTATATCTATCTGGCTAACCTGTACGAGAAGGACGGGATGAATCAGGAGGCGCTCTCATCTGCCCTATACATTGACAAGGCAGCAACCGCGCGGGCATTGGATAAGCTGGAGACTAGTGGTTATATACGCCGGGAGGTGGATGCTCGGGATAAGCGTTCGAAGTGTGTCTATCTGACTGAGCAGGCCTTAAGTGTGCGACCTATCATTATGGAAGCGCTCATGAAGTGGAATCAGATTATTCAAGAGGATCTTAGTGTAGAGGAGATTATGCGGACGAGCGAGACGCTCAGCCGGATGTCGAACAGTGTGCTGAGTCACGCGAGCGGCGGTCCTATCGGGGAAGGAGATAAGCAATGACTAGACTAATTCGAATTGCCATTCTGTCCATCTCTCTGCTCACTGTCATGGCTGGAGCGGCGGTCGCTCCGGCTCTGGGGAGTATTGGCGAGTTCTACACCGGGGTGGACCCCTTGCTCATTAAGATGATTCTCACCTTGCCCTCGCTCGTTATTATTCCTGCCAGTCTCCTGTCGGGGAGATGGGCACCTGTGCTCGGTAAGAAGCAGTTGCTGCTCGCCGGCATCGCCTTATATGTCATTGGCGGCGTTGGCGGCGGGTTCACGGATCATATAGCGACACTGCTGCTGTTCCGTGGGATTCTTGGGCTTGGGGTAGGCATCATTATGCCGCTGTCTACAGGGCTTATCGCTGAGCTGTTCAGCGGAGAGGATCGGACCCGAATGATGGGCTATTCCACCGCTGTCAATAACCTTGGCGGCATTATCGCTACCGTGCTGTCCGGCTTCCTAGCAACAGTGAGCTGGAGAATGTCGTTCGGCGTCTATCTGCTCGGCCTGCTGGTGCTGGTGCTAATTGCTGTGGCGCTGCCTCGATTGGAGAAGCAGCCTGCAGGCTCGACCAGCTTCACTTCCCTGCCGATGGGCAGCCTCTCGCTCATGATGACGGCTGGATTCTTCATCAGCATTATCTTCTACACCGTGCCGACGAATCTGTCCCTCTATATTGAAGGCCGAGGTCTAGGAAGCGCCCAGACCTCCGGATTATTAATCTCCAGTATGACCTTCGCTTCCTTCCTGTCCGGCATGCTGCTAAGCCGAGTAACCAAGTGGCTTGGCCGGCAGCTCGTCGTCGTCTCCTTAGCGAGTATGGCCGCGGGGTTCGGGCTGTTAGCCTTCACGAACCATCTTGTGCCGATTGTGGGCGGCTTGCTGCTGGTCGGCCTTGGCCTCGGGCTCCTCATGCCGACGCTATTCCTCACGACGTCGAAGTCAGTGAAGCCGCCCCAGATTACCTTCGCGCTGTCACTGGTTAGCAGCAGCATGTTCCTCGGGCAGTTCCTCTCCCCGCTGCTCGCTGGTCTATTCGGCTCCTCGGTAGAGGCACCCTACCAGTTCTCGATGACGCTGGCGCTGGCCGCCATGCTCGTGGTCTGGCTCATGAGCCGCCGCCGCGCCGGTCAGCCGGCGGTATCGCGGTGAGCGGCGCGATGGGGGGCGCGATGGGGGGCGTGATGGGGGGCGTGATGGGGGGCGCGCTGGATGCGCGCAGCTGGGGGCGGCCTTGTCCGGCGCAGGGGCAAAAAAGGCCGCAGCATCGTAAAGTGATGCTGCAGCCTCCCGGTCGGTGAGTGGAGTTAACACGGATTTCCCGTGTTAACCCCACTCAGTTAGCCGAGGTTCGACGGGTTAACGGGGTTTTTCCGCGTTAAGTTACTTGGAGCAGGTTAGTTTGGTGCTCCCGCACTCCGTTAACACGGATTTCCCGTGTTAACCCCACTCAGTTAGCCGTGGTTCGACGGGTTAACGAGGTTTTTCCGCGTTAAGTTACTTGGAGCAGGTTAGTTTGGTGCTCCCGCACACCGTTAACACGGATTTTCCGTGTTAACTGCCCCCAGTTAGCCGAGGTTCGAGGGGTTAACGGGGTTTTTCCGCGTTAAGTTACTTGGAGCAGGTTAGTTTGGTGCTCCCGCACACCGTTAACACGGATTTTCCGTGTTAACTGCCCCAGTTAGTCAAGGTTCGACGGGTTAACGAGGTTTTTCCACGTTAAGTTACTTGGAGCAGGTTAGTTTGGTGCTCCCGCACACCTTTAACACGGATTTTCCGTGTTAACCCCCCTCAGTTAGCCGAGGTTCAACGGGTTAACGGGGTTTTTCCGCGTTAAGTTACTTGGAGCAGGTTAGTTTGGTGCTCCCGCACACCTTTAACATGGATTTTCCGTGTTAACTGCCCCCAGTTAGCCGAGGTTCGACGGGTTAACGGGGTTTTTCCGCGTTAAGTTACTTAGACCTGGGCCCCTTAGCCGCACTACTGTTGCTGCCACCGCCGCCACCCTTGCCAGTTCTGCTCCCGCTGTTCCCACCATTCCCGCCGGCACGACTGCCGCCGCTCGCGTTCGCTCCTGCATCACTCGTGCTTGCTCCTGCAGCGCCCGCTTCCGCGTTCTTCGTGCCCTTGCTCTTATAAGGCTTCGGCGCACTCTTCAGACGATTCGCGCTCGCCTGCCACCGATTCCACCCCTTCTTGTCCGTTCCTCTTCCTGTACCGCCCTTAGCCTTCGCCATCCTCATCACTCCACTGCTTCTATATTGCATAACCTGCATGATTCTTATTGTTAACCAATTGCCTAAGTTATCTACCATACCCTATACGAACCCCAATGTACAGTTCTGTTGCAAAAACACACCACCCTATCGTATCGCGAATTCGGAAATTCGAGCTCCTGAACGAAAGGGATAGTGTGCAAAAGGAGGAAAGGAGAGCTAGCCGCTCCCGACCAGACTGTATCACCTCGGCTATCAATGACAGGAAGCAAGAGCAACTGGCTGTCTCCTGCCTTTGGCGGCAATCGCTCGTTCGTTCCCTAATAAAAAGCTCCCAGACACCAAAACGTCTGGAAGCTCCACCTTCATCAACTATTACTTAATGGCCGCCGGCGTAGTCCTGCGAGCCTTCTTCGACTTCAAGCTTCTGCCGTCCCATGAACAGGGAGACGAGCAGTGCAAGCACCGCAGGCAGAATCGCCCATGCGAAGGTGTACGTTATAGAAGAGGACAGGGCATCCGCAATCTTGTCGACCACTTCGGCCGGGATCTTCTCCCTAGTCTCTGGAGTCAGCAGCGCACGCGGATCGCTTAAGTCCACACCCGCAGGCGTCTGACCAGCGGCTCCCGCACCGGCTTCACCAGCACCAGCACCATCAGCTCCCGCGCCACCTTCGCCCGCTCCACCAGCTCCGCCACCGCCGAACGCCGTCGCCAGCTTGTTCGTCAGTGCCTGGCTCTGCATGATGCCGAATATTGTGATTCCGAGTGTCATGCCCAGCGACCGAATGAAGTTCATTGTCGCACTGGCACTTCCCCGTTGACGGGCCGGCAAGCCATGAATCGCTGCGTTGCTGAGCACAGAGAACGAGGCGCCAATCCCAAGGCCAATTAGAACCATGTAGATGGTTACCGTCAAGCGTGACGTCTCAGGAGAGATCGTTGAGACCAGTACGAGACCAACGACCAGCAGGATGAAGGTAGGCACCATGAAGTTCCTATACGGCATCTTCATCATGAAGATCCCGCCCAGAGTTGCCGTCACCACCGAACCGACCATCATCGGCAGCAGGACAAGTCCTGAGTTCGTAGCCGAACCGCCAAGTACGCCCTGGATGAAGATGGGAATATATACCGATGCGACAACGAACGCCGCACCGCTGAACAAGGCGGCAAGCAGGCTCGTTGAGTAGAGACGTCCCTTGAACAGCTCGAACGGAATGACCGGCTCCTCCGCCTTGCGCTCAGCGAGCAGGAACACAAGGACCAGCACCGCGAATGCGGCGAACAGTCCGATAATCTGGAACGAATCCCAAGCGAATTCCTTGCCACCCAGCTCCAAGGCGAACATGAGGCAGATAACGGCACCTACCAGAGTGAACGCCCCTAGCCAGTCAATCTTCTGCTTGGAGTGCTCATGAGACTCCTTGTAGAAGAACGTAACCATACCGAAGGCAATGACGCCCAGCGGCAGATTAATGTAGAATATCCATTGCCACGTGATGTGGTCGGTAATATAGGCTCCTAGCAGAGGGCCGAATATACTCGACAGACCGAACACGGCGCCGAATAATCCGCCTAGCTTGCCGCGCGTCTCAATGGGTACTGCATCGAACATAATCGTGAAGGCAACCGGGATGAGCGCTCCCGCCCCAATACCTTGAATAGCACGATACATCGCCAGCTCTGTAATCGTCTCTGCTGTTCCACATAACGCCGAACCAATCATGAAGACGATCGCGCCGAACATGAAGAACTTCTTCCGCCCATACATATCGGACAGCTTGCCGAAGATCGGCATTCCCGCCATCTCGGCCACCATATATGCGGATGTTACCCACACGAACTTATCCAGTCCGCCAAGCTCTCCGACAATGTTGCCCATCGCTGTTGCGACAATCGTATTGTCCATAGAGGCCATTAGAATACCCAGCAGCAAGCCGGCTATAACGATTCCGAGATTTTTGTTCTTAGGCACACTGGCCTGAATTCCTTGACTCACCTTACCCTACACTCCTTCAACTGCACTATAATTATAATTCCCCTTCGGGTCATTCCAGAATTATACCCTTAATTGCTCCTGAGCACTAGCGCTCCGATGAATCGTCAGCGTATCCCGATATTCAACTCGGCCAATCTGGCAGCCTGGGCCAATGACCACTCGATTACCTCGCACCAGCCCCGCCTCCGTATACGCCAGCTCAATCTCATCCCCTTCAATATAATCGGCGGATAAGCTCATCGCTTGCAGGGGGAAGGCTAATCTCTTCAGTGCTGCAGCCTTGCTCTGCTTCACCCGAATACGGCCGCCGCCAATCTCCTTCACCCGGCATGGCCCGTACAAGCTAATATCCAGCTGCTCAGCACTTAGCAGCCCTTCCACGGAGCAAGCTCCTGCCAACTCGAAGCTGCCTGACTCACAATTGCCGCCTACTTGCAGATGCCCGGTGAATGACAGCTTCTCCGCCAGGAGTGACCCTCTAACCTCCACTTCCCCTCTGCCGCCCACGGATCCTGCTCTCATGCCGCCGTCCACGGACAGCTCCCCCGTCAGCCTTAACTGGCCGCCGTTCAAGTCGCCCTGAATGGTCAGCGTTCCCGTGCAGGCCATACGTTCGCATGAGGTATCCCCTGACAGCATGCCGTCGCCGGTAAGTCTAATGTGCCGGAACTGGCCGCCGCTGGCTGTGAAGTTGCCCATCATCTTCATATCCTGCTTCTTCGCTTCAGTCACCCAGCTTCACTTCCTCTCTGATCCACGCATCTGGAGCCTTAATCAGCTCATCGCGGTACTCGACCCGACCAATGACACAACCAGGACCGATGACAACTCTATTCCCCCGAACATATTGTGCTGTGGTCAGCGTCAGCTCAATCTCGTCGCCCTCTATCGTGTGAGCCTCCAGCTCCGGATTCAGCTTCGGGATCGCCCAGCTCCAGAGCGCATGCCACTTGCTGCGAGGCAGCTTCCTCACGCGAATGGACTCCACTCCAATCTCAGCCGCCTTGCTGCTGCCGTGCAGCTGGATATCCAGAGTGCCTGCGCTCAGCAAGCCTCTCACCTCCAGGTTCCCGTTCACCTTGAGCTGCTCAACCTCACAATCTCCATGAACGGTCAGCATGCCGTTCAACTCTAGCTGCTCTCCCCTCACACGTCCGCGCACCGTTGCCATTCCATCCAGACTGCCTGTCGCTGCAAGCAGATCCCCTTGAATAGACAGATGGCCGTGGCTGCTAAGCTCCTCTGTGCGCAAGTCCCCTCCCAGTCTCACATGGCCGTGCGCCTCGAAGGACTCAGAGGTGAGGTCAGAGCCGATTCGCCCTACTCCGTGGATCTCAACGTGCTGATAGCTGCCTCCTGCAGCTGTATTCACACCGTGTATCGACAAGTCTGGCAAGGGATCACCCTTCCGCCAATCCTTACCGTCATATGAAGTCGTCATACTCATCCTTGGCCACCTCCAGTAACGAGTCTCTTCAACTGCTGGGCAAGCTCAGTCATTGACTGCCGCGCAATCAACCGAGCATCAGCTCCCCAGTGTACCTCTCCCGGTGACGCCGCCAAGAGGAACAAGGTTATTCCCATCTTGCGGAGGCCGAGCAGCTCTCCAGACTTCCCTTCCAGCTTCGGCAGCTGATCACGCAGCGTATCCATGAGCAAGGCCCCCTCTTCAAGGGAGATGTCCCCCGCAGCCAGCAGCTGCTCTACCGCGAACAGCCGCAGCGCCTGTTCGAAGGTCAGCACCTGTACTCCCTCATACTCCCCGCTGTTCCCCAGCCGTTCCATCACCATCTCCGATACGGCTCTGCTCCTCTGCAGCTCTTCCTTCGACACGCTCAGTTCAGGATAGAGGTCAGGCGTCGTCAGCTTCCCGACCAGATCGTCCAGGGACAGGTCATCCTTCAAGTTCATAATCTGGTTCACCCGAGAGAGGATTAACTCCCTTGGGAGGTATGTCTCCTGCCCCGTGAACGTAGACTTGCGAATGAACCACTCCTCCGGAATCAACTGCTTCCGCTTCCACCGATATAACTGTCCATAGGAGATGCCGGTCAACTCCAGCAAGTCCTTCTTCGATATCAGATCTTCACTCATTCAGGGATTCAACTCCTTAACTATTCAGATTGTAACATAACACTGTTACGTTGCATAACAGTCTCAAGACCGAGAAGGCAACTACGCCTCTGGAAGGAGGTTCCCGCGTCGGGCGTGAGGCGTGAGGCGTGAGGCGTTGGCGCATTGCCATGCGGTCCTAGCGCGGCGACTACGCCCATTAATTCGCTTAAGGACTGCAGCCATGGCTATGGCGACATCACGTCACCACCAACAGCTGCCACCGCCGCCTGTCCACTACAGCAAAAACCCGCTGCAAGCATCAAAGCCTGCAGCGGGTTTTTTTTTCTAACAGCACCCTTACACCATAATCTTGCAAATATCGTTCGTGAACTCGACCGGATCTTGGATAGGCAGACCTTCAATCAGCAGCGCTTGCTGATACAGCAGGCTGGTGTAGAGGCTCAGCTTCTCCTTGTCACTGGCGAACGCGTTCTTCAGCGACTGGAACACTTCGTGGTTCGGGTTGATCTCCAGCACCTTGTCGGCCTGCACATTCTCATTGTTCGGCATCGCCTGCAGAATCTTCTCCATCTCGATCGTCACTTCGCCCTCAGCGGACAAGCACACCGGATGCGACTTCAGACGCTTCGACGCGCGAACGCTCTTCACCTTGCCGCCGAGCAGCGTCTTCATCTCCTCGAACAGGTCCTTGCTCTCATTCTCCTCTGCCTCAGTCGCCTTGTCCTCTGCACCCGATTCAATGCCCAGATCGCCGCTCGAGACGGACTTGAATTCCTTGTCCTTGTACTTCTGCACCATCTTGATCGCGAACTCGTCGATATCGTCGGTGAAGTACAGGATCTCATAGCCCTTGTCGCTCACCAGCTCTGTCTGAGGCAGCTTGTCGATCCGCTCGATCGACGCTCCGGATGCGTAGTAGATGAACTTCTGGTCCTCCGGCATCCGCGACACATACTCGTCCAGCGTCACCAGCTTCTTCTCCTTGGAGGAGTAGAACAGGAGCAGATCCTGCAGCACGTCCTTGTTCATGCCGTAATCATTGTATACCCCGAACTTCAGCTGTCTGCCAAAAGCCTTATAGAACCGCTCGTACCCCTCGCGCTCATCCTTCAAGAGCGACTGCAGCGCACTCTTAATCTTGTTCTTAATGTTCTTCGCGATCAGCGTCAGCTGGCGGTCATGCTGCAGCATCTCCCGTGAGATGTTCAGTGACAGATCCTCGGAATCAACCATTCCCTTCACGAAGCTGAAGTAGTCGGGCAGCAGGTCCGCACACTTGTCCATGATAAGTACGCCGTTCGAGTACAGCTCCAGCCCCTTCTCATACTCCTTCGTGTAATAATCGAATGGCGTGTTCTCAGGAATGTAGAGAATGGCGTTGTATACAACCGCGCCGTCCGCACTAATGTGCAGATGCTTCAGCGGCTTGTCGAAGCCGTAACGCTTCTCCATATAGAAGAGCTCGTAGTCTTCCGGCGTGAGTTCGCTTTTGTTTTTGCGCCAGATGGGGATCATGGAGTTGACGATCTGCTCTTCCTCGTACGCTTCCAGCTCGTTCGTCTCGCTGCCTTCCACCGGCCGCTGACCCTTCACGTCCATCTTAATCGGGTAACGGATGAAGTCGGAGTACTTCTTGATGATTGCTCTCAGGCGGTATTCTTCCAGGAACTCATCGTAATTGTCGTCCTCGGTGTTCGGCTTGATCTTCATCGTGATGACCGTTCCCACGCTGTCCTTGTCGGCAGGGGTGATCGTGTAGCCGTCCGCACCTTCGGATTCCCACTTGAACGCTTCGCTGCTGCCGAGCGCCTTGGAGACAACCGTTACCGTGTCCGCAACCATGAACGCTGAGTAGAAGCCTACGCCGAACTGACCGATAATGTTGTGGCCGTCCTTGCGCTCATTCTCACTCTTGAAGGCCAGCGAGCCGCTCTTCGCGATGACGCCCAGATTGTTCTCCAGCTCCTCCTGAGTCATGCCGATGCCTGTATCAGTCAGCGTCAGCGTACGGTTCTCCTTGTCCACCGTCACCTTAATGAAGTAATCGTCTTGGTTGAACGTGAGGTTATCGTCAGTTAGCGCCTTATAGTAGATCTTATCGATAGCATCGCTTGCGTTCGAGATCAGCTCTCTGAGGAAGATTTCCCGCTGGGTGTAGATCGAGTTGATCATCATCTCCAGTAAGCGCTTGGATTCGGCCTTGAACTCCTGCTTAATCATGCTTGTACAAGTCCCCTTTCAATTGGTGAAAAAAAGTCCAACGTTAGCACTCGTATTACCGGAGTGCTAATACTTCTTTTTATATAACACATTGGGAAATTGTGTGTCAATAGGGGCGGGGCACCGCTTCCCTTACAGCCGCTTCAGGAACTCCACAATCGTCAGCAGACCCTTGTCGAAGTTGTCGAGGTTGAAGTGCTCGTCCGGCGCATGCAGATTCTCGTCCGGCAGGCCGAAGCCCATCATAACCACGGGTGCCGACAGCTCATGTGCCAAGGATGCTACGATTGGAATGGAACCCCCGTCCTTCGTGAACAGAGCCCGAGTGCCATACACCGCCTCATAAGCATCCGCCGCAAGCTGCAGCATCGGATGTGAAGGATCCGCATTGAAGGCCCTCCCCTTCTCCCCTTCGGTCAGCTGCAGCGTCGCACCTGGCGTGCGGGACAGCTGCGCATTCAGATGCATGGTGATGCTGTCCAGCACCGCCTGTGGATCCTGGTCACCTACGAGACGGCATGTAATCTTCGCATGGGCTTCCTTCGGCAGCACCGTCTTCGTCCCTTCCCCCTGGAAGCCGCCGTATATCCCATTCAGCTCCAGCGTTGGCCGGGCACCGGTCCGCTCTACGAACGAGTAGCCTTCTTCGCCATACAGCTCGAGTAAGCCAAGGCTCTGCGTCAGCTCCTCCTCGTTCACGTTCAGCTTGCTGAACTCCTCGCGCATTAGCGGCGATAACTCAGGCACTCCATCATAGAAGCCGTCTACCGTCACACGCCCTGTATCATCATGAAGCGAGGAGAGCAGCGTCACGAGCGCATGCAGCGCATTCGGCACGCCTCCGCCGTAGGTACCGGAGTGCAGATCAGTGTTCGCTGTGTAGAGATCCACTTGCAGCGAACATAGACCACGGAGGCCGGTGCAGATGGCCGGGCGGCCTTTTTCTAACAGGCTCGTATCCGATATCAGAACGACGTCCGCGGCAAGCTTCGCGCGATTGTCCATTAAGTAAGCAGGCAGATGCTCGCTTGCAATCTCCTCCTCGCCCTCGATGCAGAACTTCACATTCACCGGCAGCTCACCTTCCTGCTTCAGGATCGCCTCGACCGCCTTCACATGCAGATAGATCTGCCCCTTATCATCCGTCGCTCCCCGCGCGTACAGCTTGCCATCCCGAATGTCCGGCTCGAATGGCGGCGTCGTCCACAGATGAAGCGGATCAACCGGCTGCACATCATAGTGACCGTACACCAGCACCGTCGGCTTGCCAGGCGCATGCAGATGATCTGCATAGATGATTGGATGGCCGTTCGTCGGCGTTATCTCCACATTGTCCAGCCCAGCGCGCTTCAGCGCATCTGCCAGCCACTCCGCCGCGCGGTTCACATCCGCCTTATGCTCCGACAGCGCGGAGATGCTTGGAATGGAGAGGAACTGCTTCAGCTCCCCCAGCTGTTCATCCCTTTTTTCCTCGAAGTAAGCCTTGTAGCTCATATGTAAATAGCCTCCTAATGTGCAGGTATTGGAATTCGATTTTATTTTACACTATTGGAGGGGGCATTAGGAAATTGGGGTGAGGGATGGACAATCACATAATCAACTCTATAACTCTCTCATATAGTAGTAGAATCACAGGCAAGCCATAAGGAGAGATTGCACACGTGAAGAACTGGAAGAGCAGCAAGACCAACCTGTCCATCACCTACATTAACATCTACAACGGAGGAACGAAGATCGACAAGAGTATTCACCTGAAGCTGCAGCAGCGGGCAGAGGGCGGGGGTCAGATTCTGAAGGATGTGGGCTATAACGCGAGCCAGGGCGGACACTTCGCAACGAACCTGAGCCAGAGCTCCAACAGACGGTCCCAATTCGCGAACGGCAACGGCCGCAGCGGCATTGCTGGGCACAAGAACGACGAACAGGGCGGCCAGAGCGCGGTTAAGCTTCGGAAGAGCAAGAATAAGAGTAAGCGGGGTTAGTGGTTAGAGGATACTTGTGAGGATGAGGTGTCCAGATCCATCTGGGCTCCGTCCTTCATATAGACGTAAATCTCCCAATCTCCGCTCAGGCCTTCTGCAGCCTTCTCTTCCATCCGCTGAGTCCTCTCGTTCTGACCTCGCTTCATTAATGATGTTACAAATGTGGTGGCTAGGCAGCTTAATATTCCAAATAACAAGTAGACCGGATGCCTTGGCATACGCGGTCTACTTTTTTCTAAATTTGAATGATTGGTATTCCGAGCTCATCCTGTACAAACCTCATATCCGAGTCTCTCGACAACAATGACAGTTCGTTCACTAGGGCAGTAGCAATAATAAGTGCATCAGGTGTTTTTAGCTTGCGGCCTTTTTCTCGTTGTTCTCTTCGTATTCGACCTGCTGCTTTTGCAATTTGGGAGGTAACTGGGATACTTCTTCTGGAAGTGAACAACTTTTCCAATCGCAGTTGTTCTGCAGGTGTTAAGCCCGCTATGACCTCACATTCACTTACGACTGAAAAGAAGATTTTTACCTTATCTCTCATAGCTTGCTGGGTGAACTCAACGACTGAAGCTTCATTGACAAGAATAGCGATAGCAATATTTGTGTCAAGAAGATATCCTTTGCTCATTAGTCCCATTCCTCACGGGATTTCCTTATTTCCTCAAGCAACTCCTTGCCTCGCTCTGGAGTTAACGTTCCAGCAACCTCAAGAAGGTCTTCGATATCTTGCTCATCATCTTGAACCTCAACCGTTTGTTTATCAAGGTCAATGACTACTCGAGACTGATTAATATTTAGATTTTGAAGCATAGACTTAAGGGCTTTTGTAGTTTGCTGGTCTAACCTTTTGGAGATCATCGGTACATCCCTCCATTTTTTCAACATAATTCATTATATCATTGTTTGATTACAGAACGTGAACTGAGACTTCGTATCTGCTAATCTAATTTCAAGCCGCATGGTATACTCCACTGACTTCGAGGTTATAGGTGTCTCTTGGTATGATTATCTCCATAGAAATAAGTGTAATCAACTACAAACCACCCAGAAAGGATTACCCATGCATACAGACGATCTCATTAAACATGTCACCACTAGCTTGAGACAGGTTCCGGGTATTGTAGCCATTGTATTAGGCGGCTCCAGGGCCAGAGGAACGCACACTGAGCAGTCTGACATTGACGTTGGTCTATATTATGATTCGCTGATTCAGCCTATAGATGTTGAAGCGTTGAATGAAGTAGCCACACAATTGGATGACGAGCATAGGCAGTCTCTTGTCACTCCAATTGGCGGTTGGGGTCCGTGGATTAACGGGGGAGGCTGGCTAACCGTACAAGGGGTACCGGTTGATCTGCTATACAGGGATCTTCAGCAAGTTGCCAAGGTTGCTAAGGATTGCGCGGAGGGTAGGGTCACTACCGATTATCAGCCTGGCCATCCCCATGGCTTCCACAATTACATGTATCTGTCGGAGATCGCTCTCTGCCATGTGTTATGGGACCCGCAGGAACGAATCACCTGTTGGCAAAAGCAAACCGTTCCCTATCCGAAGCCGCTGCAGCGAGCGATTATATCCAAGTTCCTATGGGAAGCCACATTCTCGCTCCAGAATGCGAGGAAGGGTGTGAATCGTGGAGATCTCACTTACCTAGCTGGATGCTGCTTCCGGACGGTGATGTGCTTGAACCAAGCACTGTTTGCCTATAACGAGGTGTACTGGATGAACGAGAAGGGTTCAACTTCACTCGTCGACACGTTCCCGGTCCATCCCGCTGGGTATGCTACCCGAGTGAATGAGACATTCGGCCGCTTGCCCATAGGAGCGTCTGGACTCCAAGAGGCCATTGGATTATTAGAGGCGCTGACTACGGAGACGGAATCTATGATAGAGGCAGGTAAGCCGGTATGACAATAAGGGAGCGGTGCAATTACCCGCTCCCTTCCTATTTCTCTAACTCAAATTCATCCCGCTTAACATGAGACTTACATGCTCTCCCGCTCCAACAATTCAACAAACTTGATATCTGCAGGTGCAAATATATACTCCTTCAACTCACCACGAGATATCCATCTAACATCATCATGATCAATTAGAGCAATCTTACCGCTTTTATAAGATGCTTTGTACGCAATTAAGCGAATATGAATAGAGCCATAGTGATGGTCATTAGTAGCAAAATACTCAAGAGGTACAATCTCTATCTGCATCTCTTCCAACAATTCTCTTCTGAGACAGGCTTCAACCGATTCTCCCTCTTCAATCTTGCCTCCAGGAAATTCCCACAACCCTTCTTGAGATTTGCCTTTCCTTCTCCGTGCAATGAGAATCTGACCTTGTTCGTTAAATATTATAGCTGCAGCTACTTCGAGCATTCCTCTTCACGTCCTAAACAATTGCTTTATTTGCTGCTGGAACCAATGCAGGTGGCATCTCTTTCTTCAATCTCCAGACAAAGCTGATTGGCTTATTGCCTTCATGTCTGACATACTCTGCCTCTCCAAGGAAGGTAAACGGGGAGGTATAGTTTCTGTCTTCCTTGTATTCCCGTACAAACAACAGAACCTTGTTACCTGTCCGCTTGTGATGAATGTATCTTTGTGCTGTTTTCGTTTCTTCCGAGATCCTACTCTGAGACTGCCAGTGGAATAAGCGCTCATTAATAGCATAATCCTCATACAGAGTTGAGGGAGAGAAGTCTTTGTCTGATTTGTTCAAGGTAATAAAGAAAATATCTGTCTCTTTATCTTCAAAATATTTTACCCCTTCACGGAAGCTTGGAGCCTTCTCCTCATTCCAAAAACCGAAAGCCGCCAGAATTTGATCAGTGGAGTATCTGCAATGTAAGTCTAACGGACAAGCGTATGGAAGACTATTGCTCTCATCAACAAAGTCGATATGACTGTAATTATACTTAAGTATATCCAACATCTCTTCCTTGAAAGGAGTACAAGAACAGATAAACTGTATTCCCGCTTCTATACTTTCAAAACCTTGCTTCTTAGGCTCTGATCTATAAAAGGTATAATAGAACAAGCTTAACATCAACCGTTCCTCTTCAGTCTCTGTCAGCTTCTCACCTATAAGGTAGTCTATAAGGAACTTTAACAATCTACGAGAGTTCAAATTCAGTAATGCAGGAATTCGCTTGACTAGGCTGTCTAGCTCCTCAAAATCAAATGGCTCTAATAGACCTGCTTCAACCATTAGTCCTCTAAATGAGCGATTCCCCGTTCTTCCACCATATAACTCATGCAAGCTCATTCCGTGATAATTTACGAAGCTCTCCAGTGACAACTCAAGACCCGAGTCTCCTTCAAAATACTTAATTTTATGAATCAAGCTCCTTCTGGTATTAGTCGCTTGCTTGAGATTGTCCAAGATGTAGGACCTGGCCACCTTCTCCAACTGAATGAAGCTTCCTCTCGGAAGGCTGGAAAAGCCATTCTCGACGTAGTGCTGAACGGAATGCTTCGTTTTGCCAAGCAGCGCTCGAAGCTTATCCTGAAAATTGTAATCTTTATGCGCTTGGCCTATAAAATCAAGAATCGTTAAGCATTCTTTGCCTTCGGCTAAGCGGAGGCCCCTTCCTAGTTGTTGCAGGAATACGGTTAAGCTCTCTGTTGGACGTAAGAATAAGACAGTATTCACTTCTGGGATGTCCACGCCCTCATTATATAAGTCCACAACAAAAATCATTCTGATCTCGCCATGAACAAGCTTGCTCTTCGCTTGATTCCTATCCTCTTCACTTGATCCCCCATGCAGGGCAAGGGATGGAACACCCGCTTCATTGAATACCTTCGCCATATAGAGGGCATGTTCAACCCCTACGCAGAAGCCAAGTCCTTTTACACCATTTAGATCTGTGACATATTTCTTGAGACTGTTAAGAATTTGCGTGACTCGAATTTTATTGTTCGTATATAACTGTTCCAGCTCTTGCAGATCATAACCGCGTTTGGACCATTTTACTCGAGACAGATCGACATGATCACTAACTCCGAAGTACTGAAAAGGAGATAGAAGCTTCCGGTCTATTGCATCCGTTAACCGAATCTCTGCAGCAGTCGTATGATCAAAGTAGCCTAGAATATCCTTGCCATCCATCCGTTCTGGTGTAGCCGTGAGTCCTAACAGAATGGAGGGTTCATAGTGATTAAGCAGCTTCTGATAGGATGGTGCGGCAGCATGATGGAATTCGTCTACGATAATAAAATCATAGAAGTCAGCGGTTGTTAGCTCTGTAAGCTTCGTAGAATTCATACTCTGTATGCTAATAAACAGATGGTCAAGCGCTGTTGCCTGATGAATTCCGACATGCAGCTCACCGAAGTTTAAGTCTTTCAATATAAAACGGAAAGTATCTAAGCTTTGCTTCAATATCTCTTCTCGGTGAGCAACGAACAGCAGTCTGGCTCTAGCGTTACGCTGAGCATATCGTTTATAGTCAAATGCTGAAATGACGGTCTTCCCTACGCCCGTTGCAGCTACCAGCAAATTCTTTGTTCTTCCATACAATGTTCTTTCCGCCTCAAGCTTGTCGAGTACTTCCTTCTGATAATCGTATGGCATAATATTAAATTTAAACATCATGGTATCTTGGGTTTGGTCCTGCATCTTGGTTCTGCTTAGTGCTTGTATTAATTGCTCTTCATGCTTAGGGTCATCTGCAACAAAGCTTGTAAACTCTCGGTCATTCCAATAGCTCTCGAAGGTTGCCTCTATTTTTTTCAAGACATCATAGGAGTCCTTCTCAGTCACCTTAAGATTCCACTCTAGTCCGCTAGTAAGAGCCGGGTTGGACAGATTGGATGACCCTACATAGGCAGTAGTAAATCCCGTATTTCTTTTGAATACATAAGCCTTTGCATGAAGACGCGTACGACTGCTATCATAGGATATTTTAATCTCTGTATTCTGAAGCTTGCTCAGTTCAATGACAGCCTTATAATCCGTAGCTTCCATATAGGTCGTGGTTATGACTCTAAGTCGCCCACCTCTGGCGGTGAATTCCTCTAGCTGCTCAATCAGACATCTTAGTCCGCTCCACTTGATAAAAGATACAAGAAACTCAATCTGATCAGCCGTTACAATCTCATGCCTCAATTCACTAAGCATATTCGGTTCAGAATGGGAGCCTGTGAACAGAGAGCTCTGTGACAGCGGCGTTGTTGGACGCAGAACTTTCTCAGCCTTCATGGAGCGAATTGAATTCAACTTCTCATAGACGTAGGTTAATACTTCCCCTTGTTCTTGCAGCTGCAGCGCTTCATAATCTTCATGATCAAGACTGCCTCTTAGCGTTGTCATAATATCATTACAGGCTCGAACTTGTGCCAGTACCGCTTCCTCATCACTGTCAGAGTTCTCGCGAACAACCTTCAAGGCCTTTCGGACAACGGTGGCGATGTAGTTGGAGAGGAGCTTCCTCGCTTCTTCTGAGTCTAGCGGCTCTTTTCCAACATCATAGGAAGATGGGTCCAACAAGGCTAGCTGCTTCAGTGTGCCCTTGTTAATGAGTTGTTCGTATAAGCCTTGCTTCATTGGACACCTCGTAAATTATTATTAATGCAGTTCCCGCCGTTCGAAATGCCAATGCAGCCGATACAAGCAAATCTCCCGCGTCCAGCGGTACATATTGCGATGTAGGTCGCTGTCTGCTGGTAATTAAGAACCATTTTCAACCTTGTACATCAAGTTCGACACGATCCAGTATTATCCTGCATGGGTAGATAATTAGGTTGCGCGGTTAGCCATTCGGCTATATCGCATCTCATACACTCTCATACAATAGTAGCAGACAACTCTACTAGGAGAGGATCTGGTCGAATGACAATTCAGTATGTAGATCTCAGATTATCGATGCAGGACAACGGGCTTGGCACTCCTGTTCTCATTCCAACCACACCGGATACCGCCATGTTCGGAGATATTGGCATCCAGACCACTCCGGTGCTGCCTGCCAACGTCGAACTGGTACGGGTTCAGATTACGGGCTCGGTGCTTCTTCTCTTCCAGAAGAATCAGGTTCCCATTACGGTCAATGTATACAAGAACGACGACCCCTCACCCTTCTATACCACAAGCTCCAAGGTCCCCTCTGGAATGGTCGTCACCTCCACACTCGGCATTCATGCCATGGACTTCCCAACCCCAGCGGAAGTAATCTCCGGGCAGATTCGCTATACGGCCACCATTACCCAGGAGGAGAAGGGTGACACCTTGATGAGTGCAAGAAGTCTTAGTGGAATTGCTTTTGCCGGGAACGGCTGACCTGTTAAGCAACTTTTTCTTAGTGTGCAACTTTCCACGCTCACCTGCGTCTTACTCATAGTCTACTGGAACGACTTCCAACTATTAGTAGCTAAGGAGTGACGATTATGAAGCTATTGCAAAAGCTTACCGCAGCCCTGCTGCTGTTCACCGCTGTCGCAGGAGCCGGTGCTGCTGGATCAGCGCCGGCCTCGGCCGCGCAGCAGCAGAATGTGTCTGTGAAGCTTCCGACTTACGCAGTTCACGTGAATGGGGTAACCCTGGATAGCGCGAGGGCGGCTTATCCGGTGGTGGTGTATAAGGGGATTACTTATTTTCCGATGACATGGAATTATGCACGGGCACTGGGGCTGACTACCGCGTGGAACAAGACGACAGGCCTGACGATTCAGTCGCAGCCGAACGGGAGAGAGCCGCTGAAGCAGGACAACTCCGGGCGCAACAAGGCTGGACAAGCCTATACGGCGAAGATTGCTTCGTTCCCCATTAAGGTGAACAACGAGGTGGTGGTGAATGCGAAGCAGAAGTACCCCATCCTGCAGTTCCGGGACGTGACTTACTTCCCTATGACGTGGCACTTCACGCATGACTTGTTCAAGTGGGAGAATGAGTGGAATGCGAAGACGGGCTATCATGTGCGAGGGACACAGGAGCAGATGCTGGCGGGCAGGGGCGTTGTATCCGATGCTGGAGATTATCTATATGTGATGAGCAGTACGGGTGACTATGTCGAAGTGAACAAGAATCTACAAGGCGATGCAAGGAAGCTTATTGGGAAGAAGGAATATGCGGAAGTTGTGGAACTTGCGGAGAGGAAGGATAAGCCATATGAGAT
This sequence comes from Paenibacillus sp. GCM10023252, assembly GCF_042653305.1. Taxonomy (NCBI): domain Bacteria; kingdom Bacillati; phylum Bacillota; class Bacilli; order Caryophanales; family Paenibacillaceae; genus Paenibacillus; species Paenibacillus sp. GCM10023252. The sequence continues at coordinate 79,846 of NZ_JBHSHW010000027.1, read as the reverse complement.
GCCTGAATCGCAGGATGCAGATAAGGAAATTATTAGAGAAGGCGACGCCCTATTCTATAATAATCAGAACTTAGTTGACCTGACCCCTTACCTGGACAAGGTTAAGGAATATAAGAAGACGGGCACCGAGGAGAGCGGGGTCTCGTTCGATGCTTATACTCAGAAGCTGGATGTTGCGCTTACTCTGTTGACCATTAATGTCTCCTATCTCACTCATATACCTGGTCCGTACACGCCGAGCGAGATTCATCTGTTCGTACTTAGAGATGGTCAAGCTCAGAGAATTACAGGCTTCAGTCAATATCCTGACATGCTAGCACGGAATGCAGACGGAAGCTACTGGCTCGCCAGTCATACCGTTGTGAGAGATGAATTAACGACAAGGAACTTCCACATGGAAGGACAGGTTGCCCTCATTCGCAAGGACGGAAGCTCACGCAGGTACAATTCCAGTACAGAGCTTAATGCTGTTGATATCGATCTCCTCTCTGCAGATGAGAACTCAGTCATCGTTCATGCCTACAATGATAAGTTCAATGATACCGACGCCCTCCCTACTGACGGATTCTTCCGCCTGCACAGCAACGGCAAGGTCGAGAAGCTGGCTCCGCATACGCGCGGCAAGGGCTATGTCGATGACAAGGGCCAGCTGTATGTGGTCATTCCCGAGAGGAACACGATCACCAACCTAACGACGAAGCAGACCCACCGCTGGTGGGATTATGAGCTTACGTTCCGCTAACTACAGCGCGCAACAACCGAAGCCGCTCCAGCCATCAACACAAGGAAGGGATACCTCGCATCAATCGGGGTATCCATTCCTTGCTTTCCTGCATAGTCGTATCAATGATCTTGTGAGATCTGGCCGGAAGCCACACTACAGCTGACTCAATCGCTTCAACTGATACTCCTTCGGTGTAACGCCGTAAGCCTTCTTGAACACCTTGTAGAAGTAGCTCTCGTTGCCGAAGCCCACTCGGACAATAATCTCCTTCGTGCTTCGCTCTTCCTTCTCCAGCAGCTCTACCGCTGCCTCCAGCCTCAGCTTGTTAATATACTCGGTAATCGCAAGCGACTCCCGCTGCTTGAATACCTTGCTGATCGTCGTGGTCGACATCTTCAAGCGGCTGGCTATGCTCTGCACGTTCAAGTCGGGATCGGTATACTGCTCTTCAATAATGGACTTGATCGTATCGAACAGGACCGTATACTTCATCTCCTCCGACCCCTTAAGCTGCTCCTTAATATGGAGCAGCTCACGCAGGAACAGCATTCGAATGTCATACAGAGTCTCTTGGCTAAGCACCTCTTGATAGAAGGCCTTAATGTCCATCCGCAGCGGCTGCAGGCGATGATGATTCATCTCGCGCATCTCTTGATGAATAATGGTCATGAAGTGGAGAATGGAATGATACATATTCTCATAACGCACCTCGGCAATCGCTTCGAAGATGTCCCCCACTGCCTCTTCCACATCCGACTCACTGCCCTGCTTCAGCTGCTCAATCAGCTTCTTCTCCAGCTCCGCAGGGTAACGCAGCTCTGCGTGGCTCTCATTCTCTTGAATGTCCGCCGAGGTTATATAAGAGCTCTGGCCGAGCAGCATCCGATAATTAGACAGATGCAGGGTATGCTCATACGTCTTAGACAGCTCTGCAGCTTCCTGGCATACTTCCCCTGCCGCAGCCGTCACTGTAATCCGGTAGTACTGAGTGACAGCAGCCTGAATTCTTCGCACTCGCTGCTCAAGCTCTTCCCCATTCCTATACTCTTGGCTCTTAGGGCTTAAGATGACGACGACATAGTTATTCTCCGGGTCCACTGTCTCTACCTTGTATTGATCAGCAAGAATCTCACTGGCTATATTCCCGATGGCGAACTGGAACAGCTTGCACTCCTGATGACTGTAGTTCTTCTTCAGCTCATTATAGTTGTCCAGCTGGAAGACCAGCAGGCGAAGAGGCTTCATCACATCAATATGGAGCTCATGCTCCTTCACTAGCTGCGTTAGAGCATTCGGGGTGAACGACTGACTCTCTAGCAGCAGCCTTCTGAGATGATAGCGCTTGGCAATGTTCTGCTTGTTGAAGTTATACTTATCGACAACTCCCTTGTACATCTTGCTCATCATTCTAAGTTCATCGTCATCCGCACTCTCTTCGCCGATATCTCCCTTCATTTGCGAGAGCAATCGCTCGACTGGCTTGTAGATCCTCAGGGACACAGCTAAGCCCAGCCCGACGAAGATCACGACGAAGATGAGAAGGATAAGTACCGTCGTGTTGCGGAGCTGCTTAATACTGCCCATGATAGACTCATAGGACTTCACACTAATGATCGTCCAATCTTCCGTACCTGTAGACAAGTAAGTGACAACCTGCTTCTCTTCTCCTGATCCAGCGAAGAACAGATCCTTACTTTTTCCGGTGCCTTGAATACGCTTGTTAATGGTGTCGCCGAGATTCCAGGTGTCGGGCATGACTTGATTGTTTTTGCCAAAAATCGTGCCGTCAGTATCCATTAGATAGACATTCGTCTCCCGGTTGTACGACTGCCGATTGATCCACTCCATGTTGTCGAACAGCCACTGCGGCTTCACATTAATAATGAGAGCGCTCTCTTCAGACGCCGACGAAGCTTGCTTCCGCTCCTCGTACATGAACATAGAGAAGTATTGCAAGTAATTATCTTCGATGATTGGGATGAATCGGAACTTAGGCACCTTGTCTTGCTTGCCCAGATATAAGTCTAGAATGGTCTGCTTGTTCACATCGCCTGCCTGGAAGGAATACTTATTCTGCCCGTTATAGACGACAATGGAATGCAGATAGCTGGAGGAGCCAAGTGAAGTCCTCAGCTTGTTCAGCGCGACGACGGAATCCTTGTAATTCATCCCGCTGTCGAACAGGAGCCCATTGTAATCCCCTGCGGAATACAGCTTGACCAGCAGCTCCTTCACATTCTCCCTCATGAAGGTCAGATTATATTGAATCTGGCTTGCCCTCTCCAGATCCGCTTCCTTCTGCACGCGCAGTACGGCCTTCTCTGCATTCACATAGAGAGCAATGGACGAGGCAATCAGCACGATCAGGATAACGAATACGACTGATAGGGATATGCGCTGCAGATACTTCCTGGACTTATACTTGTGAAGAATAGGCAGAGCGGGACCCTCCTCATACATGTCTTCTACTTGCAGTAGTGTTAAAAATAGCAGAAGAAAGCCTCTATGGCAACTGTACAAATCGCAAATCAGTCTCTATTCATGATGAATGAGGAAAGAGACTCTCCCAAGAGGAGAATCTCAATAAGTAAAAGGAGAAGCTGACTGATTACTTCTTCGTGCTCTTCCATTCATCGATCTGCTTCTGCAGCTCAGCGATGACTTCGTCCACGCCTGCTTGCTTCAGCTTCTGCTGGAACTCAGGAAGCACCTTCGCTGGATCCTCAGCGCCCGTGAGTAGAATAGGAAGATACGTATCCAAGACCGATGTGACATTCGCTACGTTCGATTGTACCGGTTCAGGGTTGAATACATAGCCCATCAGAGCAGCAGGCTTCGATTCGGCATTCATCTTGAGTGTCTCTTCGTGAATAGTAGGCAGCATGCCTGCCTTCAAGTACTCATTGAACGTATTGCCGAATACCCAGCTTGTGTTCGGTGAGTAGCCGCTCTCTGGAATAATCTCGATATACTTGTCGTCCACTTGCTTGTAATGCTTATCCTTAATTCCGTTGGAGATTAAGTTGTACAGCTCCTTGTCATTGTTGACCAGCTCAAGGAACATCATCGCACGCTCCGGATTAGCCGAAGTCTTGCTTACGGCGTTAAGTGTTGCTTGTGCAGCAGTAGCGGGAACATAGTTCTCTACGAGCGGCACATATACGCTGTCCTCGCCCACCTTATCTTCGGTCGTGAAGGCCTTCACATTACCGCCAGGCTTAAGGGTCGTATGGATGACAATAGCATCCTGCGACTTCTCCTGAATCTCCTTGATGCTATCGAGTGGAGCATCCTTGTGAATATACCCCTTCTGGTACCAATCGCGAACGATCTCTGTGCTCTCCTTGAAGCCGGCTGTCTCATAGATGTTCATAACCTTGTAGTCTCCAGCCTTGTAGTCAATCGCGCCAACTCCGCCAACCTCTTCAAGTCCCCATGTACGAGACAGGTTCTTGAATAGTCCATTACGAGGATCCAGAGCAAGGGTGACCATATCCTTCTCTCCAGCCTTAACCTTCGCCATGAAGGGCTCCATGTCTCTAATCGTCTTAATGGCAGCAGGATCTAGACCGTACTTCTCTGCAATACTCTTGCGAACGATGAAGCCTGGATTCTGAGCCATGATCTGGTAGGAAGGTACACCGTAGATCTTGCCGTCTACCTTCACGCCATCCCATGCGAAGGCTGGGATGGTCTCTCTAGTCTTAGGCATGTACTGGGCAAGCTGCTCTTCCGTCAGCTCCATGAATGCACCCTTCTTGACATTCTGCACATAGTTGAAGTTCCAGCTGGAAGCCCAGATGATGTCAACTGGCTCACCGGAGGCAACAATCGGGTTCATCTTGTCCTGATAGTTCCAGCTTCCAATCTTAAGTGTAACGGTGGCATTGATCTTCTCTTGGGTAATCTTATTCACTGCTTCTTGGACAGACTTCAGGTCCTCCTGCTCGGGTCCAATGTAGTACCAGGTCAGATTCACCGGCTTAAGCTCCTCTGTCTTACCTGGAGCAGGTGTTGCCTCTGTGCTGCCTGTGTTCGCTGTTCCAGACGGCTGGTTATTGCCATTGTTGCTGCTGCAAGCGCCTACAATAAGCGTCAAGCAGAGGATGAGCATCAGTATGCTCATGCGCTTCGTTGTGAACATGAATAAGTGCCTCCCTTGTCTCTTCTATTATAATCGGATGAAGCTGTATGATAAATGGGAGAGAGAAGCTTCAGGTCATGGTGTCCCTCCAGATCTCCCGCCCATCGTATCCGAATGAGGCCGCAACGGTAACCCTACTTGAGTGAGCCGATTGTCAGACCCTTGATGAAGAACCGCTGGAAGAACGGGAATACGAGCAGCATGGGTCCAGCGATGAGCACCGTAAGCGCCATTCTCGTCGACATGGTCGGCAAGTCCTTGATCTTAATATCGACCTGCCCCTGGAATGCGTTCTCCTTCAGGAAGTTGATGTTGTCGAGGATTCGCACCAGCATCAGCTGTACAGGCGTCAAGTCCTTGTTCTCCACATACAGGAAGGCCAGCATATAGTCATTCCAGTACTGGAACGACAGGATGACAGCTACCGTAGCAAGCGCCGGCAGAGACAACGGGAGAACGATGGTGAAGAAGATCCGCCACTCGCCCGCTCCGTCCATCTTCGCCGATTCGAATACCTCGAAGGGAAGCTTGCTTAGGAAGCCCTTCATAATCATGACCAGGAACGGACTGAGGAGCGCCGGAATAATCATGACCCAGATCGTATCCTTCATATGCAGATATTGCGTGATGAGAATGTAGGAAGGAACCAGTCCACCGCTGAACATCATGGTGAAGAAAATATAAAACGTCGTTGACTTGCGCAGCTTATAGTCCTGCCTGGAGATCGCATACGCCGTCATGGTAGTGAGTAACAGACCAAGCAGCGTCCCTGCCACCGTTACAAATATCGTAACCCCATAGGCCTTAATCAACTGCTCTGGTGCTTGCCAGAACATGCTGTAGCCCTCGAAGCTCAGCTTCTCCGGGATGAATTCGAACCCATTCTTCCTTAAGGTCTGCTCATCCGTGAAGGAGATCGCCAGCATCAGCAGGATGGGCAGCACGATCAGAATGGATACGATCGTCATGAATACATTAATGATCTTGGCTTCTCTAGTCATATTGACCGCTTCCTCCTACCATAGGGCATTCTCTTCGTTAATCTTGCGAACTGCATAATTCGCGGATACCACCAGCACGAGGCCAACCACCGCTTGGAACAGGCCAACCGCTGCTGACATCCCGATATCTCCAATCTCCGTAAGCGCACGATAGACGTAAGTGTTGATGACGTCCGTTGCGGGATAGAGGAAGACCGAGTTCTTCGGAACGAAGTAGAACAAGCCGAAGTCTGCCGAGAAGATATTGCCTATGCTCAGAATCATTAGAATGACAATGAGCGGAGCCAGCATTGGTATGGTAATTCTCAGTGCCATCTGCCTGCGGTTCGCCCCATCCATTCTTGCTGCTTCATACAAGTGAGGATCGATCCCCATAATGCCTGCGTAGTAGATGAGCGTGCCGAAGCCGACACCCTTCCACAAGGAGACGAGGTTCATCAGGTAAGGCCACCAATGGCTCTCACGGTACCAGCTGACCGGCTCTAGTCCGAACAAGTTAAGCAGGCCGTTCAAGAAGCCGTAATCATGATGCAGGAAGCCTTCTACTAGATAGGCTACAATGATCCAGGAGACGAAGTGAGGCAGGAATAGAATCGTCTGATGAACCTTGATCCACCGCTTCGTTAGTTCATTGAGCAGGATAGCGAAGATGAGCGCCATGGCCGTAGTAATGATCCAGAAGCTAATGCCGTACAGCACCGTATTCTTCGAGATCTGCCAGGCGACATCGGACTTGAAGAAGAATTCGAAGTTGCGCAAGCCCACCCATTCGCTGTTCCAGATGCCTAGATCATAACGGAACTTCTTGAAGGCTAGTACGACTCCGAACATCGGAAGGTAAGCGAATATTAGAATATAGATGAGCCCGGGTAAGGACAGCGAGAACAGATCGAAGTGAGAACGCATCTGTCTGAGCCTTAGTTGAAGCTTCCCCTTGGAATGGGGTGTTGTGCTGTGACTTATCATTGGTAGGTTGCCTTGGTCTGATCTCATTGCTTCACCTCATCCTGAATTGAACGCTCAGCCTTGAAGGAGTTACTTACGAGCAGCGCTGCTAGGAAGCAGCTGCTCCATAAGAGGCTGCTGTCGTAAGTGTGCAGCTGCTGCCGTCTCGCTGGGAACAACCCCATTATTCCACGAAGCCGTCCGCCCCGCCTACTGTGTTATTGCAGATTCGCTCGCTTCCGGGATTGTACTATTCTGCATTCACTGTTCCTGTGCGGTTAGTTGTTGCCCAGCAACAGTTATACGGCTTCTGCACCCTATAATGCAGAGGCAGCCCCCAAGGCTATTAACCTTGAGGGCTGCTTCACGGAATACTTATAGACATCTTAATGCGGGACGATTACCGTCGCTGCAACGGTTGTCTCATTGCCTGCATAGTCGGTTGCTGCATAGACGACTGTATAGGAGCGCCCGCTGCCATCGCCTGCTCGTTCTGCACTTACACGGAAGACTGTGTCGAAGGTGCCGAATGCCGCGTCTTGAATGTCGGTTGTCGTATTGCCGTCGCCTGTCCCGTTATCCGGTTCATTGCTCGTAATAGAGCGGAGGACGATGGAAGCTACGCCGCTATCTCCATCAGCAGCTGCAACTGCTGCGTTCACCGTAACGAGCTTATGATTGTTCTCATCGATCACACTCGGGTCCAGCTCCACCGTCATCGTCGGAGCCGTCTTGTCGATATTGCCTGCGCTCGCAGCCACAGTGCCCGCATTGCCGGCTGCGTCCACGAATTCGAAGGTGAAGCTGTCATTATGGGTGAAGGTGTAGCTGGCCGAGCCTCCGTTGTTCACGATCGTGACCGGCTCGCTTGCTGTAATCGTTGCGACGACCTCTTCATTCGTAGGCGAGGTTGTACTATAAGCAACCGTTGCCGTAGGGGCGATCTCATCCGTTACTTGAATGTATAAGGAAGACGTCTTCGTCCCGCTGACCGCATCATTCACGACCGCGGTAACCTTAGCCATCCCGTGTGCTAACATGGATACAACACCCTGGCTGTTCACGGACACGACACCGCTGCCTGACACATCCTCTGCCGAATAGCTTACTACGCTGTCTGCAATCGCCTTGTAGGTGCCTCCCGTTGTCCTTGCGGTTACGGCAAGCTCGAGGTTGTCTCCCGGTTGACCTTCAAGCGAAGGACTGGTTAGTACTTCGCCAGCCTCTCTAACGTAGATTCGATCAATCGGCTCTGACGGCTGTGCGAAGAAGAAGGACTGGGGAAGTCCGAACGGCTCCACATCGATGTCTTCGAACCCTAGTCCATAGGCAGGTGAATCCGACGCTAAGCGGAAGTCGTTGTAGGATAGCTTCGGATCAGCCTCCAGCGGATTCGTACCATAAGGCTTCCAGTTCGAGAAGAGATTATCCTTCACCGTGAAGCTGCCACCTAAGCTTGCATTTGCTCCCAGTGCAATCAGATCCACATCATTGCGAACGGTACTGCTGATGAACAGATTACGTTCAATCGCCACACGATCACTGCTGCCATTATTCATATACAGGAACGGAACAACTCCCTTCCAGTTCGTCTCCAGTGAGTCGGTTAATCGGAATACGTTGTTCGTAATCGTCGAATCGTCCAAGCCATTCCCATAGCTGAGGAATCTGAGGCCGTCAATGCCGTCGAACACATTATGATGAATCTTGTGTCCTCCTTCCTTCTTGCCGAAGCTTGCTATTGGATAATAGCCGTTACTGAAGTAATTATGGTCAATCTCCAGATTCTCCATCGTAACTTCAATGGCATACGTATAGCCGTTCGCTCCAGCCTTCTCCGCTATGAATTGGTTATGATGCACCCGGACACTCTTCTCCGGCAGATGCTCCGTTGAGATCAAGGAGACGGAATCAGCGAATCGGCTGTTGAAGATCTCTACTTCTTCCGTGATCGCTCCAGGCATCTCAATCGCAATATTCGGCTGTCCAACTCCCCATAGCCCTCTCTGTCTAAGATCGATATCCAAGTTATACATGTTCACCCGAGTGAGGTGGGTTAAGAGCGAATTCGGAACGAATGCCCCATTCCCCTCATTGAAGGTATCGCTCCTTGCAGCCTTAATGCCGTAAGTGCCTCTAGTCTCTCTGATTCGTATATCATGGAGGGACCCGTCGGTCATATTGCCAATCATAATATTGCCCAGACAGGCTTGCTGATTGCCATATGCTGTGTCATAGACGGCCGTATTATAGATGCTGGAACCAACCGAATTCTCGAGCCAGATGCCGTTGTACGAGAAGTTCTGAACGACCACATCATGGAGCTGAACATTCGTGACGTTGTTCAGCAGAATTCCGCCGTGAGCGAGATCCGTTGCATTAATCTGTCCTTCCAAGGTGAATCCGCTGATGGACAGATCATGCAGACCACGGCCCTGAAGGGCGTAGAGCGTCACATCGCCTTGCTTATAAGAAGTGACCGCCTTCATTAAGCTGGCCTTGATGGTGGTTAGTCCAGTACCCGCGCCAATAAGATTCGTCTGCTGCGGCAATTGTACAGCGGCGACCTCGAACACCCCAACACCTAGATGAATCGTCGCTCCTCGGCCAGGAGCTGCTTGGCTCACAGCTCTCGCTATCGTTCGGAAGGGACTGCTCAGACTCCCGCTGTTCGTGTCATTACCTGCAGTTGATACATACACATCCATCAGCAGGGGTCTGCGGTTGATGTTCAGCGTATACGTCTTGCTGCCGCCTTCCTCTCCAGTTACGACAATCACAACGGAGCTGACCGCATCCGTCTGAACGCTGTACATCGTCCCTGGATTCCAGCTCTCTCCGTTAATCGTTACCGCTGAAGCTAGCGGGTCCTTCACGACCGGCAGCAGCTCCAAGGTGTTCACATCGTCGAAGACATCCACCTGATAGGTGGTAACATTGCTATTGAAGGCCGGGCTCAGTATGGACTTCTCGTCTACCTTAATGGAAGACAGGTCCGCATTCGCGAACGAATTCCGATTGAACTCGATCCAATCCACGTTCATAACCCCATAATCTGTCCCCTTGAAAAGAAGATAAACCGTATGCGTCCCGCTCGTGAAGGGATCCAGCGCGATCGTCTTCGTCTTGAAGGCGGTATAGCTCGCTGTCCGCTCGCTGCCGCTGATCTTGAACGAAGTCAGCTTCGTTCCTCCGACTAATCCGCTTCGCACGTTATCGTAATATTCCACGGTACTGTCCAGCCACACTTCAACGGATACGCCATCCGCTGGAGTGGCATAGCGAAGAGTGAGATCCGTATAGCCCGGGGTCAGATTCACTTGATCGAACCGCGCCCAGTCATTGTTATTCGTTCCTCCTATCGCTCCGTTCACAAGGTCGGCCGTTACCCCGTTCTGTGAAGCACCGCTAGTCGATGCACTGGCTCCGCCTGTTGCCTGGAAGCTCTCCCCCTCTAGTCGGAGCACGCTTCCTGTGTTCTCAATCGTAAGCGTATAGGTGCGCGCCGTGCCATCCTGTGCAATCGCCTGAATCGTGACAGGATTACTCCCGCGAATGAGCGGAATGGACTTCGCTGTACCGCTTGCCTGAGCAGTCCCGTTAATCTTAATGGATGCCAGCTGCGGGAACGCCAGCTCTGCCGTCACATCCACCGAGGTCAGTCCCGCTGTACTCGCTGTATACGTGTACACCCCTGTGCTGAATGATGGAGATAAGACGGCTCCGCTTCCCAGGCGAATGTCCTTCAGATCCGAATTCTTATAACTGATTGACTTCACAACATACTTATCAATATTAGCCAGCCCGAAGGAGCTGCCGCTATTCACATCTCCGAATCGAATATACAAGGTGTGCGTGCCGCTCACCTGTTGATTCAGCGTAACGGGATGAAGAGCGAACGAAGCGGATGTATTCGGGTCCGCAGCTGCTACCCCGTTCAGACGGGCAATTAGCGTACCTCCCGACAACGTCGTTCCATCATCCGTTGCATCGATGATGAAGTCCATGCGGGTGCTCGTCTTCAGCACATTCGCATAGACGTCAATGACCTTCTTATCCGTCAGGTCAACATTGTCATACCGCACCCAATCATTGGAATCCACATAGCCAATACCGCTTGTTACCGGCTGGATTCCTCTCTGACTTGCATAAGCTTCCGCTTCTATAACTACAGGAGCGGTACTGGCTCGCCCAATCGACACGTTGTACAGCTTCACGGCTCCGCTCTCTGCCGTCACAGCTATGGCAAGGCTATCCTCTTCATTGAGATTAACCGAGTAGGGCGTATTATTCGCATGAGCCGCTCCGTTAATGGTCAGGGATGCATAGCCCGTGTCCATGACTTGCGGAGTAATCGTTACCTGAGAGGACTCGCCATAGACACTCCACTCATAGCTGGTTATACCAGGCTGGAACGCTGGAGACAGATTCCCTTCACTCACAGCAAGCTGCTTCAGATCAGCATTGGCAGATACCTGCTGTCTGGTGAAGGTGAACTTGTCGACATTGGCAATGCCATAGGTGAATCCGCCGTTCGTGTCTCCGAATCTGACATATAGATTGCGGCTTCCGCTCACAATCTGATTCAGCATAATGGTACGGGTCGCATAGGAGGTGGAAGAGTTAGTATCCGCCGTTGGGACACCAGAGAGTGTACCAATTACCGTTCCCCCAACCAGACTATTCCCGTTCTCCTGCGCATTGATAATGAGCTCTATCCGAGCATTCGTCTTAAGAATATTGGCAGTAAGGTCAACTTGCGTATAGCCAGTAAGATCTACTTGATCGTATCGGAGCCAATCATTCGAATCGGCATACCCAATTCCGCTCCCGGTGCTCTGAATGCCATATTGCTTGGCATAGGCTTCTGCCTCGATAACCAGAGGCGATACGGCGGCATATGCCTGCAAGACGAACAAGCTTGCCAAGCTGTTACAGAGCATGAACCATACAAGTACTTTAGGCAGCTGCTTCTTCATTGTTCTCAACATCATCATTCTCCTTTTATACTGCTTCTCAGTGCAACCGCTTACTTTAATTCCAATGCCTCCTCTTAGGGAGCCAGCCGATTCCCCCCTTCATCACCATCTCATCAATATCGTTCCTGCAGGTTATTCCTTCATCCACGGTTAACCCTGCAGCATCTATTACGCTAATGCATGGCGAAGCTGTCCGCTACTGTACAATTGTGAATTGACTGCTCTATTCTTACTGCAGCCCCCGATGAAGAGGGAAGACCCCCGTGAACAGCTAATCTGCTCACGGGCTGTCTCCCGCTCCCTGTTACCATCCAAGATGAAGCAGAGGACATCCGCCCCTACTTGTCAGACAAGCCGAACTCCTTAATCGCAATTGGTTCGAAGCCCATCGCCAAGGCCGGAGAATTGCCCTGCAGCTTGAAGCTCTTGAGTGACAGCTTCGGATCTGCAGTGAGCGCATTCGTTCCATAAGGCTTCCAGTTGAAGAATAGATTCTGGTCCACGACTACATGAGGACCAAGCGAAGCCATTACATTCTTCGAATTAGGGTTAAGATTGAAAAATTCAAAGTCATTATAACGTGTCATAACCGGATCAATGAAGAGATTATTAGTAACCCGGAAGTCCTCCGTCATTCCCCCAATAAGACGTGCAAACGGGAACTTGCCTATATCAGCGGGACGAAGATTGGCATTGAGCGTGACGATATTATTATGAAATACAGCATCCTTCAATCCACCGTTAATGTGGATAACATCAAGGCCCTCCAGCTGATCGAACACATTATGATGAATATTGAGCCCCTTGCGAATGTGGCCAGAGAAGTCTGCAATCGGATAATAGCCATTCTTGAAGTAGTTATGATCTACTTCGATGTAATCAAGACTCGCCTCAATGGCATAGGTGTACGCTGCAGGGCTGACAGGATCGGCTATGAACTCGTTATGATGAACCCTTGCCGTCTTCGTCTGCCCGTCCTTGTTCGTCGCAGCCAGAGAGAGATTATCGCTGAAGCGATTATGATGGATGTCAACCTCATGTACGTCAGCACTCCATAGCTCGATTGCAATGCCTGGCTGTCCTGCACCCCATGAGCCGTTCTGCCTGACATCAATATCCAGGTTATAGAATTCTGTTCTGACAATATCCACGTAATAATCCTGCCCTGGGAACTGCCTATAAGGATTATCTGTCCAGCCATATCGCATCGTATCGATTCCGTCTGCACCGAGCGTATCCTTAATGACAAGATCATGGAAGGAGCTGTCGAATATATCCCCTAGCTTAATTGCCCCGGAGCTGCCAGCTTGATTGGCATAGCCAGTGTTATAGAAGGTCGATTCATAGAAGTGAGAGCTCGATATATTGGCGGCCCAGATGCCCGTTAGCTCGAACTCTCTTACATCAATGTGATGAACAAGCACGTTGTCTGCTTCATGGATGAACAGCCCGGCATGAGCCTTGCGCCCATTGTCCATCTTCCCAACCAGGCTAAGATCACTGATCGTAATATGGCTCGTATTACGAGCTTGGATGAGGAAGCTGTGCTCGTCGTAATTCCAGCCACTGCCCTGCATATCGTGATAGAGTGCGGAGTAGAGGATGGTCTTGTTCTTGCCCGCTCCCTTCAAGCTCGTGTTCGCAGGCAGGCTGCATGCTGCTGTCTCCATGTATGGACCGGGGGCAAGATGAATGGTTGCTCCGCGTCCTTCAGGCACCTGCGTACATGCATAAGCCATTGACTTCCACGGCTTCTTAGCGGTTCCTTCACCTTCACCTATTGCGTCACTTCCCTCTGGGGACACATAATAGCGATCTGATATCAGCCGCTCAACAATGGTGAGCGTGTAGACCTTAGAATGTCCATTCTCAGCCGTTACCGTGAAGGTAACAAGCGTTATACCGTCCGGCTCGTAAGTGATGGATGTATCATCTGTATGAGCCTCTCCATTCACTTGCAGTGAAGCGTAGCCAGTATCCATCACTTGCGCAGTGACTTCAACCGAGTCAACATCGTCGTATAAGGTCAGTGTGTAGTTGGTTATGCTTTTGTCGAAGGCAGGCTCCAGCTTCCCCTTGCTCACCTCTAAGCTCCTCAGATCGGCGTTCGCATTCGTCCCTCTCATCAGCTGCAGCTGCTCCAGCTCCATTAGGCTGGATGCCGCACGGCCCGTTGCAGAAGAGAACCTCAGGTAGATGGTGTGCAGTCCGCTCGAGGTGTAGGTCAGGGATTGTACCCGCTCTACGGCTTGAGCTGCATCATCTCTGGTCATGCCAGAGAACACGCCAATAAGCGTCCCTCCTGAGATGGAGCCGTCCGGCTCAATCGTACTATCGACGTACAGCTCTACTCTGGCATCCTGATTCAGGACAGAGGCAGTGAGTGCCAGATCTGTCATACCAGCTAAGGAGATATCCTTGAAGCTTATCCAATCCCCAGTATCAATGCTGGTGAGCTTACCGGCATCATACACAATGCCAGAGGATTGATCGAACGAGGGTAGATTGACGAGGTGTGCCGCCAATTGATCGGTCCCGATCGTCTGCGCTCGAAGTTCATTGGAGGCGCTGCTAATACCTGTTCTGTCATAAGCGAAGACGGTGAAGGAATGCTCGTCTTCGGGCAGTTCACGGACGAGGTAGCTCGTCACGTTCCCAAGCTCTACTATATGCCTATTGCCGCTCTGGACAGAGCCGTATTGGAGACGATAACCGGCGGCTCCAGGCACTGCCGACCAACTAACCTTCACTTGACCCTCTCCTGCTGTTGAAGCTTCCTCCAGCACAGGCGCTGCAAGAGGAGGGAGGTCATACACTTCAAGCTCAGAGATCGTTGGCCCTCCGGTGAAGCTGCTAATGCTTAATCGCATCTTGCTTGAAGTGACCGTCTGGAAGGTACTGCTCTTGATAGCGCCGGCTGCACCAGCAACATTGCTTCCTTGATAAGCCGTGCTCCACCCTCCGTCTGCCTCATACTCAATCTCATAATGAAGGATTCTGCTGAACTGGGATGGCTGCTTCATAATCACTTGGTTGAACGTGGTAGGCGTGCCGAAGTCCACTTCCAGGTAATAGCTGGCTGGCTCGTTGGTTGTTGCCCACCGAGTATCGGGTAGACCGTCTACAGCCTTAGCTGCGTCATACGTTTTCGGATCGAGGTTGGAGAGTGTGTAGGTGTTGCTGGCACTTGCCTGTTTGTTCAAGGCTAGGTTGACTGGAGCTGGCGAGTCTTCTGCATAGACTTGATGCTGTGCCCCAGAGAAGTGTGTGCCTAGTACGAGAACCAGCATGGCTAGCATTAGGGTTCCCGCAGCTGACCGTTTTAGTAACCGCTTACTTTTTGAAGCATCTGCAATTAATCTCCGCACATTCATGCTCCCCTCTCCCAAGCTGAATAAGTTGAAGCCTCTCTTGAATTCTGCAGCATCCAGAGAGGATTCAACCATTAGCTTAGGGTATGAAGCGCTCGGCTGCGACTGTTCTATTGCGAATTTACTGGTCATGCTGCAGCTACTATTCTACGATTACTGTTCTATATATCAAGTCTGGGATGACAAGCAGGCGTTTCACTATAGTGCTGCGCCCCTGCCATGCAGGTGAACAGATAACTCTTTACTTTGCTCTATGTTTTATATAACATATAAGACATATGAAAGCGCTAGTAATTAGAGAAGAGAGGTGTCACCCAGCATGACCCTATCCCGCGTCACGACCACGAACAACTGGACGCAAGTGTATCAGATTCTGAAGGAGAACATTCTGCAGCGTAAGTTCCTCCCTAATCAGAAGATTGCCATTCCAGAGCTAGCCGCGCAGCTTGGCGTCAGTCCTACCCCAATCCGCGACGCGCTCAGCCGGCTGGAAGCTGAGGGGCTTATTCGAACTGTCCCGAAGGTCGGGACGTTCGTCCATGCGGTGGATGCCGCACAAGCCGAGCACCTTATTGATGCGCGGCTCATGATGGAGAACTGGGTCATTGAGAAGTGGCCTTCCCTGCCACTAGACCGCAAGACACATACGATCTCGGAGATGAGCAGACTTACCGAGGAAGCGCGGCGTATGCTAACACCGGCTACGCTGGAGCAATACCTGTCCTCGAAGCTGGACAATGAGTTCCACTTCGCCTTCCTGGCAGCGGCAGGCAATGAGCGAATATCCGAGATGTATGCCGGGACGATGAACTATCGGGCATTCAACCTTGCCGGCAAGCTAACGACGCTTGAGATGTGTATCCGGTCGGTTGATCAGCACCGAGCCATTGTGGAAGCGCTCCAATCTGGCGAGACAGCTAGGATGAAGGAAGCCGTACAGGACCATCTCTACAGCTCGAAGAGCAATCTACTCACGTTCATTGAACGATCAGGAGGAGTGTTATAACATGTCCGAAGCCCAGACAGCCTCAAGCTCAGCTGCGAATTCCGTCTCTGCCTCAAGCTCCGTCACAAGCTCAGCCGCAGCGGCTATACCCGCTGCATCCCGCAACGACGCTGCATCCCAGCGCGGAGCTATACCCGTCATCAAGTCCGGCAAGCCGATGACTCCACCCGAATGGGCACTGCTCCAGCGGGATATTATCCGAACGTTGAACGAGGTCGCCTTCGAGTTCGTAGACCGCTATACAAGGCCGGACGGCACGCTCATCTGGCGAGAGGAATGGCCTGGCATGGACGGGTCGGACGATCCGTACGAAGGATTCATGCATTTTCCACTTTTTTACACACTTGGGGGGAGCTCTGCCATTCATGATCTGTCTCGCAAGCTGTGGGATACGATTACGTGGCAGTGGACCGAGTACGGCCAGATTCATCGGGAGTTCGACGCCTACTACGATTGGATGCACCACGGCGAGGCCTCTCTCTACATCTACTATTACGGACTCGCAGATCCTACGGTGCTTAAGGACCGCCAGCGCGCGCTGAAGTTCGCTCGCATGTATATGGGGGATGACCCGGAGTCGCCGAACTATGACAAGGACAAGAAGCTGATGCGATCACCGATTAACGGCAGCCGAGGACCGCGGTTCCTGCAGACCGCCGAGGATTGGTGCACACACCGGGAGGTGCTGGACAACTACCCGCCTCCGTTCGAGGATATGCCCGGCGTGCCGGGTCCGCTCTGCCAGTGGACGGATGACCGCATCTATGGCGAGGTGCTCTCCCGCATCAACAGCCGGATGGCGAAGGGTGATGTTCCGCTCAATCTCACGTCGACGAGCCTAATTACGCATGCTTACCTATATAACGGCGATGACAGCTACCGCACTTGGGTGCTGGACTATCTCCAGGCTTGGAAGGAGCGGACCGAGCGCAACGGAGGCATTACCCCAGATAACGTCGGACTGTCCGGTGAGATCGGAGAGTACAATGACGGCAAGTGGTGGGGCGGCTACTACGGCTGGCGCTGGCCGCATGGCTCCTTCTCCATCGTCGAGCCCCTCGTCGTAGCTGGCTGCAATGCTGCCTTAATGGAAGGCGATCTGAGCTATCTGGATCTTGCGCGTTCGCAGATCGATATGCTGTGGAGCCTCCGCCAGCAGGATGAGCGAGGGCAATGGCTCGTTCCGAACAAGCATCTCGATGAGGGCTGGACGGACTACCGCAGCATGAACCCTTGGTATCCGCTCTATTGCTGGATCATGTCGATGGACGATGCCGACCTCGAGCGGGTGGAACGCATCCGTACCACAGAGGACTGGGATTCTGCGAAGACGTATACGAGCAAGGGCTTCTTCGGCAACCATGGTCCGTGGTTCAAGTACATTCGCGGAGAGAATCCGGCCTATCCAGCTGAGATTCTGCGCAAGAATCTGACCTTCATCCGCGAGCAGGTTGAAGCGATGCGCTCGGAGCAGGGAGATCCTACGACCTGGGATGTGCATCACTGGCAGCAGCGTACGCCTATGATTCTCGAAGGCTTGCTGCAGACGACACTCGGCTGCCCGATTCATATCTATCACGGGGGTCTGCTGTATGCCCGCGTCCGGTACTATGATACGGCGAATCGCAGGCCGGGCTTGCCCGATCACGTTGCCGCTCTCGTCGAGGAGCTATCGTCCGAATCCGTTATGTTGCAGCTCGTTAACACCAGTCCGCTGCACGAGCGAGAGATTACGATTCAGGCTGGCACCTTCGGCGAGCATACCTTCACCTTGGTTCATACGCTGGATGAACAGGGGCTAGTGGTCGACACCACGGAAGTGAACAACAAGTGGGTCACGATACAGCTTGCACCAGGCACCGGAACGAAGCTCCAGCTCATGACGAGCCGTTATGTGAACAAGCCTTCCTACGCGACCCCATGGGTCACCGAGGAAGAGCTGCAGTACAGCATTCAAGGCAGACAGCTGGACTCCTAATTTTCTCATCATCAAAAAATACAGGCGCCCCGCCTCGGGACGCCTGTTCGTTCTCGTAGAAGCACAACCTTGCTAGGCTATACCCTCTCCCCACACTTCCCTGAGCGTCGACCGGAACAGCTCATCAAGCTGATCATCCGGAGTGCCCTCCGCTGTCAGCATACGTGATGCTTCACGCTCATAGTAACTCAATCTCTCTTCCAGATAGTCGTTAATAGGGTGTATACGCGGCTCATAGTCCAGTTCATCGCCAGCCAGCTTCCGAGCAAGCAGCTCCAGGATGACCGGCCGCAGTTCACTGCTATCAGGTACCATGGCGTCCAGCAGCTCGTGGAAGGCAATTGGAGGCATTGTGCCATAACGCTCAATCCATCCACAAGCCAGGATGGGCCGAAGCACATAGAAGTACTTCTTAATCTTCACCCGCTCACCCTGCAGATACTCCCGATAATTCCCCTTCGCCATATGCAAGTAGTGGTACATGCACGACCTTGGAGAGAAGGTGGACGTGGAGATTGCCCGGATCTGCTCAGCCGCTGAATGCTGCACCATATACACAATCGGGGACTTCAGCCACTCCAGCAGCGGCGGATTCGACTTGCGGAACAGCTTCAGCGCCTTCTTCAGATCCCATCCGTTAATGTCCAGCAGGTTGCTAATTGGCCGTTCAATGACATCCCGCTTCTCATGGATAGACAGATACCACTCGGTCGGCCGAACGTAGATGAACCTCACGTCATAGTCGCTGTCCTTGGACGGGAAGCCCCATGCCCGGCTGCCCGACTCACAAGCATATAATATGCGAACTCCCTCTTCACGCTCAATTCGCTTCAGTTCCTGGGTGATCTCGTCTCGAACGTCTGTCATGGACTACCGCCTCCTTAACCGGCAGCTGTGCTGCCTCTGCCCCTATCTTCGCTCAATGGCGAGAGTAGCAACAGGGCAGAAGTATTACAAAAAAAGATGACTCCTGTTATCCAACACAGGAATCATCTCATTAGACTAGAATTACTCTACCTTCGTGTCGATCGGCTTAAGCACCGCTTCAATCTGCTCCCGTCTATCCTCCAGGAATGGCGGCAGAGCAAGGGATTCACCGAGATGATGAATATCCTCGTCCGTATCGAAGCCCGGGCCGTCCGTTGCTAGTTCGAATAGGATGCCATTAGGCTCTCTGAAGTAGAGGGACCGGAAGTAGAAGCGATCTACGAAGCCCGAGTTGGGTAGACGCGCTTCGCTAATACGCCCGATCCACTGACGTAACTCCTCTTCATTATCCACTCGGAACGCTACATGGTGGACACTGCCACGTCCTGGGCGTTCGGCAGGGAGATCCGCTCGCTCTTCCACATGCACCTCAGCCCCCGTCCCTCCTTGTCCTGTCTCCAGCACGACAATATCGGGCTGTCCGGCAACGGAGGAAGCGTACTGTCCTGCGACGCGGAAGCCCATTATATCCGTAAGGACGTCTATCGTCGCTTGAGCATGCTGTACGGTTAGCTGAACAGGGCCAAGTCCAATAATGCCGTAGGCTGCAGGAACAGGACTCTTATCCCATACTGTCCCCCCTGGAACTCCCTGATTATGCTCGTCTGATACCAGGATGAGCCTCTGCCCTTCATGGTCTTGGAAGGCTAACGTAGAGCGGCCTGCCCGCTCTCTAATCTCCTCATGCTCAACCTGCATCGTGTCGAAGCGCTCCCTCCAATACTGAAGGGCTTCATCATTAGGAACACGAAGGGAAGTTGCCGAGATGCTGTTCGTGCCCGCATGGAATCGCCCTGCTCTAGGGATCTCGAAGAACGTGAGTTCCGTACCCGGGTTCCCCTTCTCATCGCCGTAGAACAGATGGTACACGGAAGGATCATCTTGATTCACTGTTTTTTTAATGAGCCGAAGCCCTAATACCTTTGTGTAGAAATCGTAGTTTTCCTGTCCCTTTGCCGTCAACGCCGATACGTGATGAATTCCTTTGAATTCTAATGTCATGATAGACCTCCCCTTGTCATTTTTTTATTGTTATTGTAGTTTTCTTATTGTAGCTTCCTTAATAACTCCAACAGCTGTTTCTTTTCTTCACTGCTTAGGGCGCTGAATTGTGACGCTTGGAATTGCTCTTGCCTCGGAACCACTTCCTGATATAATTCTTTTCCTTGCTCCGTTAACGCTAGATATTTCGTTTTCCATTGCTGCTCCCGTATCATGATGCCCATATCTTCCATCTTCGATAGTAGCTGCGTGATATTCCCCTTGGTCACCAGCAGCTTATCGGCCAGCTCCTGTTGACTTAACCGTTCATGAGTACCAACCTGAACTAGGATATCGAACTGAGCAGCAGACAGATTCCATGCTCTCAAGTGCTGATTAGATTCTCGAACACTCTGATTGTACAGCCGCGACAGGCGGAACCAGAGCATTAATCCTAGACGCTCTTCTTTTCTCGACAAGATGGGACCCTCTATGCTCTCACTCACTATGCCACCTCGCTTTTTCATCTCTTGTTATCAGTTTATATATAAACTGATAAGGTGTCAAGTTCATCCTTTCACGCTCCTTTGCTACACTATCCCTGTTGCTCAGGGCATATGTGTCTCGCTCCTTTACTACACTATCCCCGTCGCTCAGGGCTGCAAGCTGATTCACGCAGATGCCCAACTGTCACCCGCTTCGCACCAACATGCCTGTCTTCTGAGCGAAGGGGATAGTGTCCCAAAGGGACAAAATAGAGTACCCTCGCGCCTCGCGCCTCGCCCCTCGCCCCTCGCACCCCGACCCCTGCCCCTCTATGACAGCCATCGACGACACAGAAACACGCTGCAAAAAAGGGGCAATCCCAACGAAGCCTGCGGCTTGTAGGATCACCCCTATGCTAGCACCTATTTACTTCGCTTGCTCTGCAATAATCTTCCCGATCCACTCTACCCCGTACATCTTGCCGACTGCAGTCGGGCCGAAGGCAGCGGTGTCGATGTCGTACACTTGGCCGTTCTTCGCTGCTGCGATCTGCTTGAATGCTTCATTCGCCTTCAGCTTCTCCACAGCGCCTGTGCGATTCGTGTAGTCCTCTGCAAGGAACAACAAGTCAGGATTAGCCTTGACCAGCGTCTCCAGGTCAATTCCGCCTGCGATCTTCTCGTTCTGATGAAGCTCCTTAACCGGCGCTAGGCCGAACTTCTCGTAGTAGAAGTTAATATCGTAGACGTAGTTGGTCTTCTCACCAGCCATTAAGAATAAGACTGTCTTGCCCGTCAGGCCCTTGTCTTCAATGATCTTCTTCGTTGCCGCTACTTGGTCATTGAACTTCTTCGTGAACGCCGCATAGGCATCCTTCGCATCAATTGCGGTAGCAATCTGTTCCAGTCCATAGCTGAAGGCATCCTTCCCGTCGGTATATCCGCCGTTCAGCTTGCTGTCAATGACAATGGTCGGAGCGATCTTGCTTGCCTTGTCATAGTCAATGTTAGCCCAATCATACGCGATGATCAGATCTGGGTCTGACTCCAGCAGCTTCTCATAGTTGAGTGGAGTCGAGTAGTCGCTGGACAGCGCGATGATGTCGGGATATTTCTCCAGGTAAGGCTGGTAGATCGGGAAGCCCTTCGCCGTATCATAGTTGCCTGTAGCAACCGGACTGCGATCCAGAGCGAACATATGCTCAAGCACGACGAAGTCTGCGGCAGCAACACGCTCAGGACGCTTCTCAACGACCGTCTCACCCTTCATGTGCTTAATCGTAATCGGATAAGTAACGGCATTCTCAGTCGTGCTTGCTTGCCCTTCATTCGTTCCTTCTTCGTTCTTCGCATTGCTTGCACCGCAGCCTGCTGCAACAATCATCGCCAGCAGAACAATCAGGAGGGTGAATATTGGCTTCTTCTTCGTCATCGTCTGTCGAACTCCCCTTATTATCTATTATGAAGATATAATGACCGTCTTAAGCTCCGCCTTCGTGCGCGACTGCGCCTTCGGCTTCTTGTGGAACCTTCCCAGGATGAGCAGCCCCATCACATGCTCTTCATGCCCTATGCTCAGTGCAGCCTTGAACGAATCCTCGTTGAAAACCTCGCCCGACTTCCACACCATGCCGATCTCCCGCTCCCAAGCGACAAGCTGCAGATTCTGCACCATGCATGCCGCTGCACACAGATCCTCTTCCCAGATGACCGGATTGTCGCTCCTCGGGATGGTAACTACCAGGTTAATCGGCGTGCCCATCAAGTAATTCTCATATCCTTGACGGTACTTCGCTTGATCCTCCTCGCTGAACGTTCCGACCAAGGCATCGATCAGCTTGCGCCTGCCCTCTCCTTCGAACATGAGAAACCGCCAAGGCTCGCGATTGCCGTGAGTGGGAGCCCATACCGCTACATCCAGTAGCTCCAGTACCGTCTCTGGCGTTAGCTCCGTCGGCAGGAAGTCTCGTACCGTCCTGCGCTCTCGAATCAATTGTTCGATCACCTTAAGTCATCTCGCTCTCATTAATAGATAGATGAAGTATGGAGCGCCTAGCAGCGCGATCAACAGCCCCACGGGAATCTCCTTCGCGTCCATCAAGTTCTTGCCCAGTGTATCCGCGAGCAGGACGAGTAGCGCTCCGATCAACATGGACATCGGGATGAGCTTGCGATGCGCGACTCCGACGAAGCGGCGTGCCAGATGAGGACCGATTAATCCGACGAAGGCAATTCCGCCTCCTACGGCCACACAGACTCCAGTGAGAATGACTGCTATGCCTAGGAACAGCTTGCGCTCACGCTGGAGCGCTACGCCAAGGCCGACAGCCGTCAGCTCGCCGAGCCTCATCACATCCAGCTTCTTCGCCTGATACACCGCGAGCGGTATTAGCACGAGCAGCCACGGGAGTGTCGTCCAGACGAAGGTCCAGTTGCTCACCCAGATGCTGCCTGACAGCCAGACCGTCGCTGCAGTTATCCCATAGTCATCCAATCTCATCTGAATGAAGATTAGCAGCGCATTGAACGCCGCATTCACAGCAACTCCAATGAGGATAAGACGTATAGGCGACAATCCTCCCCTTGAAGCCAGGACATATGTACAAGTCGCAGCTAGCAACGCGCCGACAATCGCGGCGAATGGCATCGTGAACGCTTGAAGCATCGACAACGTGCCAGTCGCGCTGCCATTAGCCACTAGCAGATAGAGGACAACCCCGAAGCCTGCACCGGCATTAATGCCGATAATGCCCGGCTCAGCAAGATCATTCTCGGAGACGGCCTGCAGGATTGCTCCAGCGACCGCGAGGCCTGCTCCAATTAAGATGGCGAGCACAATGCGAGGCAACCGGAATTCGAACAGGACGAGATTGCTCTTCGCTGTGCCCAGCCCAACCAGCGTCTGAATGACTTCCAGCGGGTTCAGACGTGAGGCTCCTAAGTTCAAGGAGACGAAGGCGGTTCCGATAATACCGATGAGCACAATGAGCATCGCATATCCGGGACGCCGATTAACAGCAGATGTCATCATAGGCTTGTCCTCCGTTCTCTGGAAGCCAGGTATACGAAGAACGGCACTCCGATCAAGGTCGTCACTACGCTGACTGGCACCTCGAAGGGCGGACTGATGATGCGCCCCAACATATCAGCTAGCAATAATAGTATGGCTCCCAGCACCGCGCTGCATGGAATAATGACGCGGTAGTCGCTGCCGACGAGATAGCGCGTCAGGTGAGGGACTATGAGGCCTACGAATCCAACGTAGCCAGCCATGGATACCGCTGACCCTGTTAGCAGAAGCACCGCGAGGTTGCCCAGCACCTTCGTAACCCCTAGCTTCGAGCCGAGTCCTACTGCGACATCCTCCCCGAAGGAAATTGTCGTAATCCCCTTAGAGAGGGCAATGGCCAGTACCAAGCCGGCCACGCCTAACGGGGCGACGAACGTAATAATCTCCCAATCCATACCCACGAGTCCTCCCGCATACCAGAACGTCAAGTCCTTGGCTACGTTGAACTGCAGCGACACGATCGTAGCGAATGAGCTAAGCAGCATACCTATCGCTGTTCCCGCAAGCGCGAGCTTGGCGGGCGACAGTCCTCCGCGTGAGAATGCGCCAACCAGGAACACCAGCCCGACTCCGAGTGCCGCTCCGGCTAGCGAGAACAAGCTCAGTCCCGTTGTCGTGATCGAAGGGACCAGAGCAAGACCGAGCGCAACCGCGAAGGTCGCTCCTTGGGATACCCCGAAGATCGTAGGATCGGCAAGCGGGTTGCGCGTGAGCCCCTGCATGATGGCTCCGGCTACGGCCAGCATGGAGCCGATCAACACCGCAGCTATCGCTCTTGGCATACGCGTATCATGAACGAGAATGCTATTAGCCTCCGTCGTCTTCGCCGACCACATCAGCTCCCAAGACTGCGAGATAGGCAGATTCAGATTGCCTTGAGCAATAGAGAGCAGAGTAAGCAGGATAATGCAGGGAATGCCTATTACAAGTAGTAAGGTCACCATCAGCGGACGTGAGGATGGCGAATCTGCAGGTGCTGCTGCGGTAGAGTTCATGAGTTCTATAGAGCCTCTCTTAATCCATAAGGAATGCATAGCGGAACGCCTGCGCGTTCATCCACGATAACATCCGCTTGTACGCTGAACACGTCAAGCAGCATAGCGGGGGTAATAATATCGATTGGTGCACCCTCGTAGACAACATTGCCGGACTTAATGGCAATGACATGATCCGCATAGCGAGTGGCGTGATTAAGATCATGCACGACCATCACGATTGTCGTCTTGTGCTTCGCATTAATCTCTTGCAGCAGATGGAGCACTTCGAGCTGATGAGCCATATCTAGATATGTCGTCGGTTCATCGAGGAACAGCAGATCGGTCTGCTGGGCAAGCGCCATAGCAATCCATACACGCTGCCGCTGTCCACCGGATAGATGGTCGATTGGACGCTGACGGAATGCCGTCATCCCCGTCACTTGGAACGCCCAGTCTACAATGTCGCGGTCGGAAGCCGACATTCTCTGGAAGCCGCTCTGATGCGGGAACCGGCCGTAGGCCACGAGCTCCTCCGCGGTAATGCCTTCCGGCGCGGTAGGCGTCTGCGGCAGAATCGCTAGCTTCTGCGCGACTGCCTTCGTCGACTGATGATGAATCGAATGGCCGTCCAAGTAGACAGCTCCCTTCGATGGCTTCATCAGGCGGGACATCGCCTTCAGTATGGTGGACTTGCCAGAGCCGTTCGCTCCGACGAGAGCCGTAATCTTCCCCATTGGCACCTGAATGCTCAGGTCGTTCACAATCGTTAGCTTGTCATAGGAGACCTGCAGGTTCTCCGTGAATAATCCTGTCGCTGCATGCATGAAGGATCGCTCCCTACTCCATTTATATGAATGATTAGTTATGAATGGTAATGATTAATGATTGATGAGGTGATCAATGTTGATTGAATGAAAATGATTATCAATTAAACTCTTACAATGAATAATGATAATCATTATCGGTGAGATCGTCAAGAACTATTTGCTGGCAGGTTCCTGCTGGTTGTATAATACGGAAAGTGTTATATTCGCCCATTTATATTTTCAATTAGTATAGGGAGCTGAACTTATTTGACGAATTGGAATAAGTACATTAATAACTATGGGGATTGCTATGTCTCGCTCGAAGGCCACGAGCTGCGAATCGGGAATGAGGTTGTGGAGAGAGTATGGAATATCTCGCGAGGTATTCCAGTCGTCATGTCACTGCTGAACAAGTCTACGAATAAGGAGTGGTTCACCACAGAGGACACTCATGATTGGTTGACTAACCAGCCTAAGAAGTACGCCTTCTACCACTCTTCCTTCATTAACGAGGACATGCTGTCCCTTAACGTCGAGTCGGCTGCAGGTGATGATTGCGGTATAGCCCGGAAGCATCTCAGAGTAGAAGTGAAGCTGGAATACAAGGACAGCATCGTCAACTGGATTCATATCGTCTACCCGGGGCTTCCCATCTTGCGTACTTATATTGAAGTTAGCCTGAAGGACGGAGTTGTTCTGTCCGAGAGCGTCTCCGAGAGTTCAGAGAATGATGAAGGCAAGCGACCACACTTCCACGAGCTAACCGATGACTATCAGGACAGCTTCCCACTGGAGCCTAGACATTCCGGCTGGCGCAGCGTTCAGTTCGTTGATGTCACCGACGACTTCGACAATCTGGTCTCTACCCAGAGCGGCCTCTTCACTAGACGGGAGCATCGCTTCATCCAGGGCAATCTGCTGTTCGTTCAGGACCATCTGTCTAAGGAAGGACTCACCTTTATTAAGGAAGGACCTACACCGCTTGACTATCTAGGCGGAGTGAGCAGTGACTTCTTCCTGAAGGGAATGAATGTATTCACATCGGGCTTCGGCTTCACCTCGGGCGATCTGAATAAGCATCGCACGCTGACGACCTATGGCAGCACCGTGCTGCTGTGGAGCGGCAAGGAAGAAGAGGCACTGGCTGCGCTTCATGCTTATCATGATGCGATACATATTTTCAACGGGGATAAGGATGCCTTCATCATGTCCAATACGTGGGGCGATCAATCGTCCGACGGGCGGCTGAGCGAGTCCTTCCTGCTTGCGGAGCTTGAGGTGGCGGCGCGGACGGGTGTCACCTTCTACCAGATTGATGACGGCTGGCAGAGCGGAACGTCCGCCAATTCCGTGCTTCCAGGCGGGGCTTGGGGCAAGGGGTATTACAAGCATAATCCTGACTTCTGGACCGTGAACAAGACTAGGTTCCCGAATGGCCTGGAGCCCATCATCGCGTCTGCTGCGGAGAAGGGGATACAGATGGGGGTGTGGTTCTCGCCTGACTCTCTGAACGACTTCGAGAATTGGGAGAAGGACAGCCAGGTACTGATCGATCTTCATCATCAATATGGCATTGCGGCCTTCAAGATGGACGGGATCGAGTTCACCTCCAAGGCTGGTGAGGAGAACCTGACGAAGCTGCTGAGGCGGGTGCTGGAGCATACGGATGGCAGGGTGTTTTTCAACATGGATGTGACGGCTGGCACTCGAAGCGGCTATTATGGGCAGCTGCAGTATGGATCCTTATTCCTTGAAAATCGCTTCACCGGCAAGTTCGGCGCCTGGCCGAACTACTTCCCGCATCATACACTCCGGAACGTGTGGATGCTGTCCCGCTACTATCCGACGTACCGTCTGCAGGCTGAGTTCCTGAATGTGTCGCGGAATGTAGAGCTGTACGAGGGGGATGTGCTCGCGCCGTCCGCATGCGGGCAGGAGTATGCGTTCGCGGTTACGATGTTCGCGAATCCGCTGGCTTGGATGGAGCAGACAGGGCTGAGCGAGGAATCGGTTGCGCTGCTGGAGCAGATTGTGCCGACGTACAGAGCTCATCAGGCCGACATCCTGTCTGGCCATGTGATGCCGATCGGCGAAGAGCCGAATGGGACGACATGGACGGGCTTCCAGTCGGTGACGGCTGGGGCGGCGGTGACGACCGCATCATCGGCTTCAGGTTATCTGCTCGTTGTGAAGGAGTACACTACGAATTCGTCGCAGAGCTACAGGCTGTGGAACCTTGCGAACGTAACTCTTCAGCTGGAGAGTATACTTGGATCTGGCACGCAGGAGCAAGTGAAGGTAGATGGTGGAGGGCATGCGGTGTTCGAGCTAGGTGGCGGTCCGTTCCAGTATGCACTGTACAAGTATTCTGTGCTGCCGAATTAAGCAAGAGCAGTTGGTTGGAGAAGCATCTGGCTCCGAAGGGAAGTTCCCTTCGGAGCCTTTTTTGCTTACCTGGATGGGCGCTGCTGGCAGCTATTTGTAGGCGTAGGGCTGGTGGGTGTGCCTGGTGTGCCTACAACCGGATGGCCCTCCGAGGGCTTAAGACTCC
This sequence comes from Paenibacillus sp. GCM10023252, assembly GCF_042653305.1. Taxonomy (NCBI): domain Bacteria; kingdom Bacillati; phylum Bacillota; class Bacilli; order Caryophanales; family Paenibacillaceae; genus Paenibacillus; species Paenibacillus sp. GCM10023252. The sequence goes on along the minus strand of NZ_JBHSHW010000027.1, from coordinate 51,841 downwards.
TCAGGAGGCTTAACTCCCACACTCTACTTGATTTCCTGCCACTTAAGACTTCCTAGAAGTCTTAAGTGGTGGAGTTGTCTTCAACGGGCTGAACTTCCAGTAGCTTAAGACTCCTGAGGAGGCTTAACTCCCACACTCTACTTGATTTCTTGTGACTTAAGACTTCCTAGAAGTCTTAACTGGTAGAGTTGTCTTCAACCGACTGGCCTTTCTCGGAAAGAAAATTCGCCGAGTCGGCGCTGTAACGCCAGATTTTGGCGCTGCAGGCTCGACGGCGGCTCGTTCGGCGCCAATAGCGCCAGATTTTGGCGCTGCAGGCTCCGACGGCAGCCGGTTCGGCGCTGTAGCGCCAGATTTTGGCGCTGCAGGCTCCGACGGCAGCCGGTTCGGCGCTGTAGCGCCAGATTTTGGCGTTGCAGGCTCCGACGCCGGCTGGTTCGGCGCTGCAGCCTTCGGCGATGGCTGGTTCGCCGCTGTAGCGCCAGATTTTGGCGCTGCAGGCTCCGACAGCGCCTCGTTCGGCGCTGTAGCGCCTGATTTTGGCGCTGCAGGCTCGACGGCGGCTCGTTCGGCGCCGATAGCGCCAAGTTTTGGCGCTGCAGCCTTCGGCGCCGGCTGGCCCCACCTCCGTAGCGCCAGATTCTGGCGCTGCAGGCATCGCAGCAGCCGGAACACCGTCGGCGCATTAGCGCCCCAGTCTACAGGGCTGCCGAATGGTCAGCACCTCACATGTCTGCGCTTGAACCCAATCTGCCCCTTCTCTATGGCCTTCTCTATGGTGGCGGAAGCGTTCAAGAGCTTGCTCTGCTTGAGGTGCTTATTCACCTCTACAGGCCCAACGGCCTTGGCCGTCTCCAGCGCCATCTCATGGAGAGCTACGTATGAGATACCCACCGTGTAGATGAACTGGTTCATCGCATATCTCGCTCGCTCAGGTGCATCATGAATCTCATGAGCAGCCTTGCCCAGCAAGTCGGCGAGCTTCCCGCTGTCGAACTCGCTGTCCGGCCGATTGCCGAGCAGCCAACAGTAGCAGCTCCACCCCGCCGACATCCTCAGCTCCTCGCTGCTATGAATCCACTTGTCAGCCACCTGCTGCGCAATGTCCGCCTCTGCCAAGGTTACGGCAACCACATAGTCCGACAGCATGTAGAAGTAGGCCCCGTCCAGCCAGCGGTCATAATCACTCTCGGTCATTCCCTTAGGATCGGCAATGATTCCCGCGAAGTACATCGCGTCATAGTTACCCGTCGCATACAGCTCCTCAGCTAGCGGCTGATTAATCTTAATCTGCTTCGACATCGGCTTCATCGCACCGGTAGCCACGCCGAACAGCGGCTCGCGCGCGCCATTGGACACATAGATCTTCTTCGTTCTCTCCTTGCCAAGAGCCTCAAGCTCCCCCATTACCTCTTCATATGTCAACAACACCCTCACAGTCCTTCCCTCACCATATTATCTGCATCTTACTTGCCGCATTTTACTAGCGCATCTTATTCCCCCTAGGCAGCCCTTAACCCAAGCTTCCCAGCAGCCGTCCTCGAATCTCCTGCAGGGTATGATCGCGCAGCAACCGACCATCCTCATAGACCACCTCGAGCAGATCACCCGATCGAGCAGCCTCATACTCATCCACACTAAGATTATCGACATAATCCAGGACGCCATCCTTCTCCGTCACGAGGACGAGTCCCGTCTGCGACTTTTTGAAGTGGCCGCTGTCCGTCTTCGGATCCTTGAAAATCTTGCGCTCCTCCCCATTAATGATGGTGAAGGTCGACTTCAGCGCGAAGCCGAACGTATCCCTCGTATTGTACTGATACGTGTACGAGCCGATGCCGTAGACCATATTCGTCGAGGCGAAGCCCTTCTCAGCTAGCTTCTCGCAGATCTCCCTGCAGCGGCTAATCGTAATAGCATCTCCATAGATGGCTCCAATGTGGGAGTCCAGCTGCTTGTATCCTCGCTCCGTCATCGTGCCGCCGAATATATCCCATAGAATCTCAATGACGCCCTTGCGCTCCAGCTCATCCACCGCATCCGGATCCCCGCATATAATCTTGACCGGATCTCCGCTGTCCGGACGAATGACCACCTTGCCGTCCCGGCTGAGGATATCCTCCTTCAGTCCACGAATCACGACATCCAGCACGCTCCACAGATCCCAAGTATCCGACACGATCGAGACGAATCCGCTAGGGTACACCTCCTTAATGAGGTAGCGGTACGACGCCATCTCATCCGTTCCATGCGCGCACATCACACTATGCTCCGTTGCCGGAATCGAAGTGCCCACGAGCTCCCTCTCCACATTAGCATTGTAGTGCTGCTCCATATAGAGTATAGCGGGGATCGTATCCGTTCCGGTAAAAGACAACAAATGCCCCGCGCCGCTGCTCTTCGCCGCCTCCAGCGAGCTCATGCCTCTCATCGAGAAGTCATGCCCTTGGAAGGGAACGCCTGTCAGATCTCCGTTCGTCAGCTTGGCGTACTGCTCCAGAATCTTGCGGTACTCGAACGCTAACGTCGCACTGGTCGAAGGCATCCACAGCTGGCATGACATGAGCGTCTCCAGGTAGTTCGTCAGCCAGAAGAATTCCGGCTTCGTATTCTCAATCGTCAGCATTGGGACCTTGACAGGTACCAGCTTCCCCTCCTGAACCGCCTTAATCTTGATCGGCAGATATCCAAGCTCATGCAGCTCCTCAATATGCGAAGCGTCCGGCTCCTCCACTCCCAGTGCATACTTAATTACTCGCTTATACTCCCCCGCTACCTCACTCTTCGCCCTGCCGAAGAAGTTCACGTTGAAGTAATCGATCAGGTACTCCTTAATGAATGACTGGAAGCCGAAGGCAACGACCTCATTAACCGCTTCTACACGACTGGTCCGTGCCGTCCAAGTGGAGTACACCAACTCCGTTCCTTGCGGATACTGATTTTTGTGGCTCACCTTATAGAAGTCACATAATAGCGTAGCTGGGTAGACGAATCTCTCTGTCATCTTACATACCTCCTAAGTCGAATAGATGAATACGCTTGTGTGCAGCTTCCCCCAGAATGGAGTTCGTTGTGAACACTCGATTAATTAGCTCAGATGTTAGAATCTTGCCCTCGTAGATGGATTCCTCACAGTGGCCCACGAGCAAGTAGATCTCGGCAGCGCCAAGCTCCTTCAGCCTCTCCGCACTCAGCATGAACGTTCCCCCATACGAGCACAGATCGTCTACAATAATGACCTTGAACCCTTGCCGGGCCACAGATCCTACGACATCAAGAGAAGCAATACGTCCCGTCTGAAAATCCCTCACCTTAAACCCCACCAGATGCTGATATCCGCTTACCTTGCTGTAACGCTTCTGAGCTCCAGCATCCGGGAAGAAGAGATAATCCTCCTCAGGGTTGAACCCCGTCTCACGGATCACTTCATTCAGCAGCTCGATGGAAGGATATCTCGCCTCTGATCGATTCACGAGGGCAAGTGTTACATCGGAGTGCGGTTCAATAATCGTCACCTTGTTGAACTGCAGCGAGTTGATGAAGTTCGCGACGTACTTCAGGGTGAACACCGACGTGCCTTCTACCCTGTCCATTCGACTGTAAGGCATGTAATAGATGATCAGCGAAGCCGTTGCGAGCTGGTCGTCTAGGTAGCTTTTCACCAACATCAGCTTAATCAGATCACTATCACTCTCATACTTGAAGTGAAGCTCATTGTGCTCCTGCAGCAGCTGGCGAATCTGCTCTCCGTTCACTAAGGTCTCCCCGTTCGGGAATACGTTGAATGCCAGCTCTGTTCCGTTCAATCTAATCATGCGGCTCACTCTCCCTGCTTAGCTATAGATGGATAACTGCGGCTCAAGGCCCGTGAAGCGATACAGCTGTGCCGCTCGCTGCGAGTAGCGGTTGGACTGCTTCAGACTACCGTCATCGTTACGTGCTTCTTCAATAATTCCCTTGCGGCTCTGCGTGGACGTCACCTTGCGAATGAAGTTCTTCTCCTCGAAGGCCGGCACGACCGTCTGAATGACCTGATACAGCTCGCCGATCGTGAACTCCTCTGGCAGGAACTCTCTGGCAATCGTCGTCGTCAGCATCTGCTGGCGAATGCGCAGCAAGGCATCGATGAGAATCTGCTTGTGGTCGAAGCCAAGGTCCATGCCGAGCGCCTCCTCCACGGGGAACAGCCCCACCTCTGAAGCATCGACATCTGCCTTGCGATTCGCCAGCACCCGTTCATTCACTAGCGCTAGGAAGGCGTGAGCGATCATCCACCCTCGCGGATCCCGCCCTGGCTGGCTGTATACATGGAAGTAGTCCAGATGCACCCCCTCCACACCCGTCTCCTCCTTCAGCTCCCTCGCCGCACAGGCATACACCGTCTCCGTCTCTCTCGTGAACCCGCCAGGCAGCGCCCACTTGCCATCGAACGGCCACACCTTCCTCCGGATGAGCATGACGTTCAGCTCCCGCTCCGGCAGTGACTTCTTGGCCGCATTCTTCTCCTTAGACAGGATGGTGAAAATAACAATGTCCGTAGGCGCCCCATCAGGCGTCCGATACCGGCTTGCGGAATAGTTGGATTCATTTTCAATCATACTTTGTTATCACCGTTTTATTTTGTCGTTTTGATATTATCATTATGACATAATTAGCAAAGATGTCAAGGGGATATTTGCCATTCATATGCTGTCCCCGTTCCGTTAAGCTTCTATAGTCCAGAATGCACAGGGATTGCTATAATTACTGTATCAAACAATATTGAGGTGATTACTCTTGGATAATCCGAGGCTTGAGAGGATAGATCAGAGACTTGGTTTGATAAGATTGATCGTCGGTTTGAAAACCAAGACAAGCCTCATGCCTAATACGCATGAGGCTTGATTTTTTGTCAACGTGATTACTTAACAGGGACCCAAGCGCCGTTCTGATCGGCTGAGGCGATCTCGGCTTGGACGATCTGAATGCTCTCCAATGTGCTGAGAGGCGTGGCCTTGTCCGTCTGCTTGTCCGCTAGCAAGCTCTCTACGAAGTACTTCAGCTGGCGATAGTAGCCGTTGTCCTCGGACAGCTCCGCGTAGAATGCAGGCTCACCGTGCGGGTTCACCTTCACTTGGTTGCCCTGGAATACGACATTGCCCCGCTCGAAGTTGACCCGGTAGCCCATCTCGAAGCCGAAGTCGCCGCCCATCGTCCAATCGGCCTGGCCGTTAATAACCTTGCCATCTTCATACTTATAATGAGTGGAGACGATATCATAGCCGCTGCCAGGCACGACATTGCGCGCCACGGAGGACACCTGGGACGGCTTGCCGAACAGCCACTGAATCATATCCGTGTCATGGACATGCATATCGAGCATCGCTCCACCGCTCTTGTCCCCCTGAGTGAGCCATGCTCCCCAAGTCGGCGTGTCGCTGAGCCGGGTGAAGACACCGCTCGTCGCCGCGCCGTAAGTGCCCGCCTGCACCAGCTCCTTCAAGTACTCATAGGCCGGCCAGAACCGCAAGCATTGACCAATCATGAGCTGCTTGCCCGATGCATCAGCTGCTTCCGCCATCCCCTCGCACTCCTCCACGTTCATCGCCATCGGCTTCTCGCACAGCACATGCAAGCCAGCCCTCAACGCATGGACGGATACTTCCTCATGTAGGTAAGTCGGCAGTGTAATGTCCACCATATCCAGCTGCTCCTGCCGAATCATGTCCTCATAGCTCGTGTATCGGGCATACCCGCTGAAGTCAATGACCTCTGCTCCGGTATCTATGTTCCCTTCACCGAATGAGCCCGCTTCCATGGCCAGAGGGTTCATATCGCACAGCGCAACCACTTGCACCGGCACACCCTCCCGCTCCAAGCGGATATAATTCTGAAGATGCGTGCGGCCCATGAAGCCGAGCCCAATTAGACCAATTCTAATCATAAGATTACCCCTTCCTTCTTCCTTCCAAGGATGGCGTCCATGGACGCCGAAGTGTTGTAGACGATCTGCTTCGTATGATGCGTGTACGACGGAATCATCTCTGCGATCACATAGCCGCTGTAGTTAATCCGCTCCAGAGCTTGAACGACTCCTGGATAGTTCACGTCACCGGCGAGCAGGTCCACGAACCCGTGCAGCCCGCCCGCATCGCGGCGGTAATCCTTGAAGTGAACCTTCTTGATGCGAGGCCCCAATGCGGAGATCCAGTGCTCCGGATACCCCGTTGCGAGCACATTGCCTACATCGAAGTAAGCGCCGACGTAGTCCGAGCCAATCGTGTCGATGAAGCCTCTCATCTCCAGCGGGGAGAGGAGGAACTTGTTCCATACATTTTCAAGGCCGATGGTTACGCCATGCTGCTCTGCATCCTCCGCCAGCTCCGTGAAGGCTTCGAGCGCGTAGTTGTAGGCGTCCTCATACGGCACAACCTCGGAATCCGGAATGAAGTCTACCCCAACCGCCCCCGGTACGACGAGAATCGTGTCTACACCCAGGATGGAGGCGAACTCCAGCTGCTTGCGCACGATATCCTTCGCCTTGGCACGTGTAGCGGCGCTGCTGCTAGTGAGCGAATACGACCAATAGAGGCCGCTTGCCAGACTCGTCAGCTCGATCCCGATATCCTCTGCGAGTCTCCGGTAGCTGCGCACCTCATCCGAAGTGCTGCCGAGGCTCAGCTCGCCCGTCTCATTCAGAGCCAGCTCGATCCCATCGAATCCAGCGTCCTTAGCCGTGCGAATACATGCTGTGATGTTCATATCCCCAGGGAATGACCAGATGTTGATTCCTTTTTGCATCGTCAACGCCTCCTTATGCCCTCAGTATAATGGCACCGTGCGCCGAAGCATTTATCAGATCAGCCGGAAAGTTTGCACTTTGCTATAATGAGCCTATAGCGCATATATGACGAACGAAGGACGGATGGCCATGACTGACTTCCACCGCATGCCGTTGCTGGAATCGCTTAGCATTCCTCAGCTCATTTCCTTTCATTACTTTGAATATTCCAAGGGCTTCACCTTCGAAGGGGAACAGCATGACTTCTGGGAGCTCCTCTACGTGGACAAGGGAGAGGTTGAGGTGCGTGCGGACGAGCTTACGCATACGCTTGGTCAGGGGACGATGATTTTCCACAAGCCTGAGGAATTCCACACGGTTCGTGTCGATCAGGGGCATAAGCCGCCTAATCTCATCGTCATCTCCTTCGAGTGCGACTCGCCTCCTATGAAGTGGCTGGAGAGGAAGGTGCTGCAGGTAGGTGCACAGGAGCATCAGCTGCTGTCCTCGATTGTGCAGGAGGGGTTCCGTGCGTTCCTGCCGCCCTACAACAGGCCGGACTTGCATCACGTGAAGCGCAATCCCGATGCCCCGTTCGCCAGCGAGCAGTCGTTCAAGTCGTATCTGGAGATCCTGCTGCTACGGATGATTCGCGCTCAGATGGCAGCGTGTGGCGAGGCCGCCCAGCCGGCGGCGAAGCTGCCCTCGATGCAGCAGGACAAGGCGGAGCAGCGCATCGTGCAGCAGGTGCTGTCGTATATGGGGAGCCGGCTCGGCACCTCCCTGTCGCTTGACGAGCTATGTAGGGAGGTTCACCTCGGGAAGAGCCGGCTGAAGGAGATTTTCCAAGGGCATACGGGGAGCGGCGTGATGGAGCACTTCAAGCTGATGAAGCTGGAGGAGGCGAAGGCGCTCATTCGCGAGCAGCTGTACACGTTCACAGAGATTGCGGACCGACTCGGCTACGCCAGCCTCCACTACTTCTCCAGAGACTTCAAGAAGGGAACCGGCATGTCGCCGAGTGAGTATGCAAGGTCGGTTCGGGTGAGGGGATAGGGGTATTTGTTGCAAAAAAAGAACCTTCACATCCATGTTGGGATGGTGAAGGTTCTTTGTATTACAATACCAGTGACTCAGGTCCAGCTAGATCAGATCGGAATTGATCAGCAGGCGCTCGATGATGACCGCCACTTCAGCACGGGTCAGCTTCGCTTGCGGAGCCAGTTCCTCGCTGCTTCGTCCTGTAATTAGACCCGACTGCAGGCATTCCGCAATCGCTTCTATTGCCCAGCTTGAGGCCTGATCCGCATCGCCGAATGGCTGCAGCAGCCCTTCGACGTCGACCTCTCCCGCCTCAAGCTCCGTAATCATCATTGCTCTAGCCACGATTACCATCGCTTGCTCTCGAGTTATGGAATTAGAAGGATGAAGCTTGCCTGATTCATCGCCTTCGATTAACCCATTCTCGTAAGCCGTCTGCACTTCGTCCGCGAACCAATCCTTAGCCGTCACATCGGCGAATGGAGCTTCACTTGTCACCGGCTTGAGTCCAAGTGCACGAACGATGATCGCGATGAATTCAGCCCGCGTTATCGCCGCTTGCGGACGGAACTGCCCCTGGCCGTTGCCTTCCACAATCATCCTAGCGCTCATGCCAGCAATGCTTGCTTCCGCCCAATGGCCTTGGGTATCTCCGAAGGATTGCTCATGCGACACAAGCACATAGAGGCTGTTCGAGAGGCTCTTGAACACAGCATAATACTTGCCATCCTTCTCCACGACCCGGGTCGGGATGTGGCGAATCTTACCGCTCGGATCAACCACGGCCACCGTCGTGACTGTCTTCGGATCGACGTCATCCGGTATGAGAATTGAACGCTGGACATACCCCGTGAAGCCAGTCACCTCGACAGACTTGCCGCCATATTCGGCGGTCACGGTGAACTCCACCGGCGGAATGACCAGCTTCAATTGGATCAGCCCTGCTGCATCGCGCACGAATTGTACGGCTGTATCCGTAGGCTTGGCAATCGTAATGTTAATCTTGATGTCGTCCTGAGGCACGTTGTCGCCCAGCTGTGCAGCCAGCGCCTCCAGGTCCATCTCCGAGGAAGGGAGCGTATAGCTCGCACCTGGCGTCTGAAGCACGATAACCGCTTCTCTCTGCAGGAGATCCTTCACAATTCCTCCAGTGAGTTGTCCGGTGTACTCATCTGAACCCGCCGGGAATGGAAGCGTGACGACCGCCCCGCGCCCCTCTGTCTGGAGGAGTGAGGACAGCTTGTCACGGTTCACCGTCAGCGTGGATACCCAGCGGCCATTGACAAGAGTCTTCACGATCTTGCCCAGCTTCACAGGCTTGCCGTTGATGAACACTTCATCCCCTTCATCCTGTGAGCCGCCGCTGCCGCTGCCGCCGCCGGATGGTGCCGCGGCGCGTGTCACGGTAACCGTGTACGTCTTCGTCGTCGTACCGTCTTGGGCAGTGACGAGTATCGTCACGGTGTTCCCGCTGCCGACCGCGAGCGTGATCGGTCCGCTGGCGCTGCCGCTGACAACCGCCGTACCGTTCACCTTCACCGTAGCGCCGCTGTCAGCTGCTGTCGGTGTCACAGTTAACGTACTTACGCTGTTGGCTGTGTCTGCCGTATAAGTTGCCGTACCGCTTGCGAAGGTCGGGCTGAGCGTTCCATTCGATAGCGTCAGGCCGCTTAGATCGGCATTGCTGCTCGGCGCCCGCGTTACCGTCACCGTATACGTCTTCGTCGTGGTACCGTCTTGAGCAGTGACGAGTATCGTCACCGTATTCCCGCTTCCAGCCGTCAGCGAGATAGGCCCGCTGGCACTGCCGCTTGCAACCGTGCTGCCGTTCACCTTCACCGTCGCGCCGCTGTCGGCAGCCGTCGGTGTCACGGTCAGGGTGCTCACGCTATTGGCTGTATCTGCCGTATAGCTGATTGTCCCGCTTGCGAAGCTCGGGCTAAGCGTTCCATCCGATAGCGTCAGACCGCTTAGATCCGCATTACTGCTCGCCGCTCGCGTTACGGTCACCGTGTACGTCTTGGTTGTGCCGTCTTGGGCGGTAACGAGTATCGTTACCGTGCTAGCACTGCCAGCCGTCAGCGATATAGGTGCGCTGGCGATGGCGCTTGTAACCGCGCTGCCGTTCACCTTCACCGTCGCACTGCTGTCAGCTGCTGTTGGTGTCACCGTTAAGGAGTTCACGCTGTTAGCTGTGTCTGCTGTATAGCTAGTCGTGCCGCTTGCGAAGCTTGGGCTGAGCGTTCCATCGGATAGCGTCAGACCACTTAGATCCGCGTTGCTGCTCGCAGCCCGTGTTACTGCTACCGTATACGTCTTCGTCGTGGTGCCATCTTGGGCAGTCACCACCACCGTCACGCTGTTCCCGCTGCCGACAGCCAGTGCAATTGCCCCGCTGGCTGCTCCGCTCGCAACGGCAACCCCGTTAACGGTTATCGTGGCTTGGGTGTCGGCTGCCGTTGGTGTAACGGTCAAGCTGTTCACACCGTTCGCCACATTCGCCGTGTAACTGATCGTCCCGCTCGCGAAGCTCGGGCTCAGGGTCCCGTCTGACAGGGCTAGACCGCTTAAGTCTGCGTTGCTGCTCGGTGCGCGTGTCACCGTTACGGTGTACGTCTTGGTAGTCGTACCGTCTTCAGCGGTGACAAGCACCGTCACCGTATTGCTGCCGACGTTCAGCGCAATAGCACTGCTGGCCGCTCCGCTGGCGACCGTTGTGCCATTGACTTGAATGGATGCCGTTCCATCAACAGCGGCAGGTGTGACTGTCATACTGCTTACGCTATGAGGGACTCCTGCCGTGTAGCTGGTCGTACTGCTCGTGAAGGTTGGGCTTAACGTTCCGTCCGACAGCGCTAGACCGCTTAAGTCCGCGTTCGTACTTGCCGCCCGCGTCACGGTCACGGTGTACGTCTTGGTCGTACCGTCCTGTGCGGTGACGAGCAACGTCACCGTATTCCCGCTCCCGACCGTCAGCGGGATGGATCCGCTGGCATTACCGCTTGCAACCGCGGTGCCGTTCACCTGAATGGATGCCGCTCCGTCTGCTGACACCGGCGTCACGGTCAAGCTGTTCACGCCATTCGCTACATTCACCGTGTAGCTTGTCGTACCGCTGGCGAAGCTCGGGTTCAGCGACCCGCTCGACAGCGTCAGACCGCTAAGATTCGCATTGCTGCTCTGCGCTCTCGTCACGTCGATGGTATAGGTCTTCGTCGTCGTGCCATCCTGGGCGGTAACCTCCACGGTCACGGTGTTCCCGCTGCCGACACCCAGTGCAATCGCCCCGCTGGCTGCTCCACTTGCAACGGCAGCCCCGTTAACGGTTATCGCAGCGCCGCTCCCCGCCGCCGTTGGTGTAACGGTCAAGCTGTTCACGCCATTCGCGACGTTCGCTGTATAATTGGTCGTTCCGCTTGCGAAGCTCGGGTTCAGCGACCCGCTCGACAGCGTCAGGCCGCTAAGGTTAGCGTCACTGCTAACTGCCCGCGTCACCGTCACCGTGTAGGTCTTCGTCGTTGTTCCGTTCTGAGCGGTTACGACGACTGTTATTGTGTTGTTGCCGACATTCAGCGCAATCGGGCCGCTGGCGACTCCGCTTCCAACCGCGACACCATTCACCGTAATGGTACCAGGCTCAGCCGCTGTTGGAGTCACAGTTAGACTGGTTATGCCGTTGGCAACACTGGCGGTATAGCTCGTTGTCGAGCTCGCGAAGGCTGGACTCAGCGTGCCGCTCGACAGCGTCAGATTGCTAAGATCAGCATTCGCGCTAGCTGCACGCGTAATCGTCACGGTATACGTCTTCGTCGTCGTACCATTCTGTGCCGTTACCGTTACATTCACCGAGTTGCTGCCAACGGACAGCGGAATGGAGCTGCTGGCGGTCCCGCTTGCAGCTGCGCTGCCGTTCACCTGGATCGAAGCCGTCCCATCTGCCGCAGTCGGTGTCACAGTTAGACTGCTCACGCCATTCGCAACACTGGCGGTATAGCTCGTTGTCGAGCTCGCGAAGGCTGGACTCAGCGTGCCGCTCGACAGCGTCAGATTGCTAAGATCAGCATTCGCGCTAGCTGCACGCGTAATCGTAACCGTATATGTCTTCGTGAGCGTACCGTTCTGTCCTGTCACCAAGACCGTTACCGTATTGCTCCCGACTGCCAGAGGGATTGCCCCGCTTGGCGAGCCACTTACTACAAGTGTGCCGTTAACCCTAATTGAAGCCGCACTGTCCACCGCCGTCGGGGTTACCATCAAGCTGCTCACGCCGTTTGCAACATTCGCTGTGTAGCCGATAGTCCCGCTAGCGAAGCTTGGACTGAGCGCCCCGCTCGACAGCGTCAGTCCCCCTAGGTCCGCAGGTGTCCGAATATTCGAGATCGTGATGTTCTCGATGTTCAGATTGGACGGCGCCATCGTGTTATTGTAGTGCCAAGACAAAGTGAGCTTAGCCACATTCGCTACATTATAAGGCGATTGACCAAGCAGCGTGCTTAGCTGCACGATACTGTTGCTCAGATTCAGAATTCTGCCCGGACCGCTCGTGATCGTGTCCAGCACGGAATCATTCTTGTCGTAGAGCACCACCGTAATTGACTCCAGACTCTGGCCCGCTGGTTCATAGGTGCTGATGCCAAGGTTGTTGAACGTGAACGTCTCATTAACGAGATTACTCTCAGCCCGAATGGTCAGCGTTCCTGTCGCATTAGGGGCTTGCTGGCCGTCGGACCAGATCGCCGTTCCATCCTGTGAGAAGCCGTTACTCACATGGAACTTGTCCTCATACGTCTTGAAGCCGGTGCCTCCACTATCGTGCGCTCCCAGTGAGCCCCCGAAGTGATAGGTTCCGTCAGCTGTACCCGCAGAAGCTTGCACGGCTTCTGGTGTGATATGGATACACATTGTGAAAATGACGGCGATTGCTAACAGCAATCGTGCCGCGCTCCCTATCCGCTGCTTAAGACTGGCAGCTAGCGCCCACCTTCCCTCACCTGCAGACTTAGGCACCAGTCTCCCTGCACTACTCTTCCTTCCTTGCATTCCCTGCCTCTCCCCTTCCATGAATCCCCTCTTACCCACGCGATGGAAACTCGCCTTGCATGCAGATAATGTAGTTCATGGCTAGGAATGGCTGCATGTTGTTGTGTGCTTGGCTTCCGCCTGCTGCTTGAAGTGCCTGTGAAGACATCGGAACATTGGGCGTTGGTCCGTACATTGGAACTTGTTGGGGCGGCCTGCCGCTTGCAGGCGTCTCACCCCAGTAATGGTTCGTCGGGTCGTTCAAGCCGCCTACATTCTGATAAGCAACCGCTTGATGCGAGTGGGCAGGAATCTCAAGCTCAGTAAGGGTCACCTTCTCTGTACCAGTCATCTCGCCAACGAATCTCTCCGTCAGCCCCGGCCCTTGTCCTTGTCCCATCGGAGCTGCCCCCATCAGATTCGGCAGAGCGAAGGTCACCTTGCCGTCTCCGCCGTACTGGGTTCCAAGAATGGAGAACAGGGCGGTATTCTGAGCGATGCTCAGCAGCTGCCCGTTGCAGAATGCCCACCCCTTCGGTTCATAATTGCCGCCGAATATGCGAATCTCGCCAATATATGCTTCAGCCATACGATTGCTGCCCCTCTCTAATTACGTGATGGATAGATGCCTTGCAGTGCAATGCAGAACTGCAATCCTAGATACGGCTGCATGTTCGAGTGAGGCTGTCCGCCTCCCGCATTCTGAACAGCAGACGGGTTCATCGTTACTGTATCAGCCGAGAGACCGTAAGGGCTCGTCGCATGGGCCCATACCTGACCAGCAGGCTCCGCAGCTGATGCCGGGCTCGAAGAGGCGTTCACCATATGTCCGTGGATTTGAAGCTCTGATTCCGTAAGGGTATGATTCTCTTCTCCAGATAACATGCCGAGCGGCGTTGTCGGACTTGTATGAATTGGAACTCGGCCTCTCAGATTAGGCAGAGCGAATGTTGTAACCCCGTCCCCTCCGTAAGTCACACCTAGCAGGGAGAATAATGCCTGATTCGTATTAATTGCCAGCAACTGCCCGTTGCACGGGGCCCAGTTCTTCGGCGTGAAGCCGATCGGGAATACCTTGAGCTCCCCAATGAATGGATCTGCCATTGTACATTCGCCTCCATTAAGATTCATGTCTTCGTTACTTGTGTACCTAATCTAACTCTGCTGAGGATAGACCCCTTGCAGGGCGATAATGAATGAGATACCTACTGAAGGCATCATATTATCATGCGGCTGATTGCCTCCTGTGACAGTGATCGCAGATGAATTCATCGCCACTTGGCTGCCGGAGGAGCCGTCTGCATAGTTGCTGAGCGTAGAGCCTGCCCATAGCTGCTCGGACGGATCCTGCGTATTGCCTTGAGCTGCTGTTGCCCGTACCGTATGGCTATGCGCAGCTAGCTGGGTTGTCAATAACGTCACGGTCTCGGAACCGCCCTGCTGTCCTTGCACAATGCTCGGACCGGGATGCACAGGAATACGTCCTCGCAGATCGGGAAGGCCGAAGGTCGTCATCCCGTCTCCTCCGAATGTTGTGCCGAGCAGCGTATATAACACGTCATTGTCGCTAATGTTGAGCAGCCGCCCGTCGCAGAGCGCCCAGCCCTGCGGGGCATAATTCCCCCCGAACATCCTAATTTCTCCTACATAAGCTTCACTCATTGCCAATCACCTCGGTGCTAGATTTGGCTTGCCATTTGAACCTGGTACTTGTGTTGCACTCGTCATTCGAGCTGATTCTCTCTCTCGCTCTATGCCTCACTGCTCACCTCCACCTCATAGCCTCCGCGCAGCAGGCTGCCAGACCATCGCCATATGCACCTCGCCGCCGCCTTCTACAGGGCGGAAGCCGAGCCGCTCATACAAGCGTCTCGCCGGATTGGTGTGCAGCACATGCAGCTTTATCGGCCGGCCCGTCGCCTGCGCTTCCTCTTGAAGTCCGCGCAGGACGGCTGTTCCGATGCCTGCATTGCGATACTCGGACAGCAGCGCCAGATCAACCAGCCGAATAGCTGCCGCTGACCGCTCCACCATCAGGTAACCTGCCGGGACACCCTTCGCCAGGACGACCTCATACTGTGCATCTGGATACTGCACGGCATACGACCGCTGCTGGAAGTCGAACTGCATGCGAAGGAAGGCCTCCCGCTGCGCTTCATCCCAGCCCCAGCCCGCCATCTCTTCCTCTCGCGTCTGCCTGTAGATGTGCAGCCGAAGCTCCTCATCACGCGCTTCCAGCGGCCTCACTGCCAGCGCCCCCGCTTCATAGGACCAATGTCTCATGGACCCTCCCCATGTACATGGAGCATCTCTGCTCCTTATTAGGAATCAGCTGTAATTAATTCTACAAATATCGCCAATTTCCTCCATGCAAATGGTAAAACGAGAGAAATATTGTAACCGTTATCCAGCTTTCACACGAATCCATATTCACACTTCCTAACAAAAGAGCCCTTCTAATGCAGCAGGCTGTTGATTCCAGATGGAGCAGCTTGGGCGTTCTACTATCAACCAGAGTGCTGCCTGCTATAATCCGAATAGGCGGGAGGTAACCATTCAGGCTCCTTCGGGTTAAAAAAAGAAAGGACGTAAGTCGGCAAGCTAATCGTGGAAACGATTAGTCATTGCCAAGTTACGTCCTGCTTGTGCTTCTAGCTATTCGGAAGCCCAGGTCATCGATGCGGAAGGTAGGATGGCTGCGGCGGCGGCAGGTTGCTCCGCAGCCTCTCGCCTCCTCAGCCCAGCTTCCGCCACGGAACACGCGGTACGAGCAATACACCTCCGCATCATACACATCCCAGCACCACTCCCACACATTGCCCAGCATGTCGTAGAGCCCCCAAGCATTTGGCTCCTTGCTCCCCACTTCCCGTGCTCTGCCCTCCGAGTTCTCCTCGTACCAAGCAATCTTGTCCAGCTCGCCGTATTGATAGGCTGATGTTCCTGCCTTGCAGGCATACTGCCACTCCGCTTCAGTTGGCAGACGATAGCCGTTGGAATGAAGCAATCCCCTCTGTCCACGAAGTATTTTTCCGGTCGTCTCTTAGAGGAATGACCCCTGAAGGGATGGTTACCATGGGGTAATGAATGGAATCCTGCGTTGTCATCTGCTGCCCCCTTATACGTGCCATGCTTGATTAAGATCACTAATATTGCAAAAACAGACCACTTATCGTGGTCTGCTCTCTAAGCTCTTTATTTTTTGGATTCGTATTCCTTCGTCGCTGTATCCAGCATGGACTTCCAATCCTTGAAGGAGGTCTCCCTAGCAATATGGCGGTCAAACAGCTCGTCATCGAGTTTATTGATATCCTCTTGCGATTTGATATGAAAGTTCCCTTGCTCTAAGAACTCTCCGAAGGACGTAAACTTGGAGTGACTCTTCATGAACCCTTCATTAAACAACTCGTCAAAAGAGACATGATTCGGATCTTCTTCAATCGTATTCTGGCCTTGTAAGTCTTTGAGAAGATCCTCAAAGGACATTGGTTTTTGCTTTCTCAATTTACCACCCCTAGATTATTGTAATGGAAGCTTAGCTGCTTATAAGGAAGCACACGGCGGAAGCCTCAACAACTTGATACACTGCAACCTAATTGCCGTATGCGATTGCATTCGCACTTTGAAACCCGCCAGATCTTATTATATTACTGAAGGGCAGCTAAAGTACAGAAAACAAAGATGACGTCGACAACCTTCGTTTAACAAGAGTGTTGATACGATGTACTTTTTAGATACTTCCATTACGTCTTATGGAGGTCTGCAGGGCTGGCCTCGTGTGCACCCATAGCCTTGCGGAATCGGCGAACAAGAACGTCATCTCCGATTTAGGCATCGGAGCCATTCTGTTCGAAGCCGCTGCACAATCTGCCTTGCTGACTATAGAGATCAACCTCGCATCCTTGAAGGACTTGGAGCTGAGGCGAGGATATTCGGATAAGCTGTCCTCGTTGATTGGTGATATTGGGGAGTTGAAGAGTAGAGCGGTTCAGATTGCCCGAGATAGGATTGTGGGGTAATGGTGCTGCGATTAAGAGTGGAGTTACGAACGGAAGCAACCCCGCGCTTTTTCGCGCAAGGCTGCTCCGCCATTCCTAATAAAAAATTCATTATTTTACAGATATCGTATCAGCATAAACATTATTGTACAAGCTTCCTACTCCGATTTGTCCGGAGACTATGTTCGAATCGGAAATGTTGGTGAACAAGTTCGTGACTGTGCCCGTGCGGTTAGCCGTTACATTGATGTTCCCGTTATTGTAATTGATACTGATAACCGGCCAGTCCCACGCCCCTATATTGTAGTTGCCGGCATAGGTTGCCAGAGTGGTTGCCGTACCGTTCAGTACGCGTACAAGGCTGACCGTGTTGGATGCACCGCCTCCAAACTCCACATAGTAGGTATTGTTCGCATCCACATAGTTGAACAGGACGCGCGTCTTCGCACTGTTGCTCAAACCATCGGATTGCAAGGCGACATTGTAGGTGTACGATTTCCCGAAGATCTGGTTGTAGTAAGTCGCACGGGCATCTCCGTTGAAGTTGGTTAATTGCAGCATATAATTGTTAACCTTGGCCTTCAGGAACGTCCAATCATAGGTGGCGTTGGACGAAAAACCCTCCGTATAGGCATCAGCCTTCGTTGTGATCAATGTGGAGTTACTGGCTGACGACACATTTCCAGCCAAGTCCACAGCTTTGACCGTCAGGTTATAGGTTCGTGAAGGGAGCGGATTGGTAATCGTGTAGCTCAAGCTGCTCGTGTAGCCGATAGCTGCCTTGTCGTTGTATATATAATACCCTCTTACCCCAGTATTGTCGGTCGCTGCCGTCCAAGCCAGGTTGATCTTGTTCGTGCCGGCCAGCGTTGCTGCAGTGAGTGAACCTGGCGCCGTCGGTGCCGCTATATCGCCGATGTCGTTCGTAACATTGACATTGTCTATACTGAAGTTCTGATAGCTGGCAGCATAGCCTATCTTGCCAGAGGAGAAGGTGCTGTCGGCAATCTTATTGAAAATGGTTGTTGCCGAGCCGCCCTTCGTCGCAATCAAGCTGATGGCATTCCCGCTGCTTCCGGCCTCCAAGCGAACTTCCGCATTAGCACCGCTCAGATTATAATTGTAGGCCGTAGCCAACGTGGTGGTCGTACCGTTCACGGTCTTGTTCAGCTTAATGGTATTGGTGTCACCGCCTGTGAACCATATGCTGTAATAGTTGCTCGCATCCGTGTAGTTGAAGTAGATCTGCGCTTGGTTGCCATAGTCGCTGCCTTGTGTTGATAGATCCGTCTTGAATCGGTACGGAGCCGTAAAGCTCGAGCCGGTATAGATCGCACTCGCGCTCACTAGCCAATTCGGGTCTACGGTTAACTTGTTGCCGGCAATCGTAGCATTGGTAAGAGACCAGGCGGTACTTGCCGTATCAAAGGTCTCGGAGAAGCCCGGGGCCGTGGTGAACGTAACCGTGGAGCTGAAGGTGGAAGCGTTGGTGCTGCTGTCCTTGGCTCTAACTCTCAACGTGTAGCTGGTGTTCGGCTTCAGTCCGGTTACATTCGCATAATTGTTCGTGAAGGATTCGCCAATCTTGGTTGTACCGTTGTAAATCTCGTAGCGAGCCACCTTGACATTGTCCGTGGAAGGCGTCCAGCTGAGGACCGCGGAGTTGTTGGTCATGCTAACCAGCTGAAGCCCGCTCGGTGCGGTTGGTACTACGCTATCCATCGTACCGAATACCGGATCGGCAAGAGGTGCTCTTCGATCGCCGCCACCGCCGACGCTGGTCGGACTGTTGTTGTCAACGGAAGCCAGTGCCTTGACAATCTTATTCATATCGTCATACCAAGAGCCGCTCCTCGAGTCGAATGAATAGCCGTAGGTCTGCTCGAAGGCTCCCAGCTCTTCCTCTGAGATGCTGAAGTAATGGCCGTCCCAGGAAGCGTCATCCGCGTAATAGCCGCCGTAATCTTGAAGAGCCTTGAACACCTTCTTGCCAGGCTCCGTAGTGATACCGAGCGATTCAGCCGTTACATTCGGCGGGATGGCTAGCAGGACGCCCATGACGAACTTGGGATCCGTTCCCTTGTAGCAATTGTATGAACTATTGACACAATCCCCTGCATAACCGTCCGCACTGTAGGCAGGCCATCTGTAATTCTGGGTTGGATCACCGCTATTGCTGAAGTAGAGATACTTCTGAGCGAACAGCTCCAGCTTCAAGGCGTGCCGGATTGGTGTACTGCTCGTCAGGTCTCCAGCACGGACGGTTCCGCCGAAGCCCGACAGCCGCGAACCGAAGTGAACGCCGGGACGACCATCTGATTGCAAGGAGACGGGGCCTTCCTCAGGGTATTGGTAGCCGTACACCGGTCCTCCATGCGCATCCCGGCATAGGGGTCCGAGCTGGAACAGGTTCCCATTAGGAAGCAGGAAGGCTGCAACGTTGTTGGGCGTATACTGTGGCCTAGCGTCTGGTATGATGAAGTCATCCGGGATATTCATGCTGGTAATTGTACCGTCTGCAGGGTTCGTACCGGCACAGCGATCATTCCAAGTATTAATCGTATAGATAGGCCGAACCGGGTCAGAGGCCGAGGTCTTGCTGTGGATCTCAATGTCCGCACCGACGAACCCCGCCTGTCCGAAGTGTCCTTGCCCGTAATAGACGGCATTGGAACCAATTGGCGTGTTCCAGATGCTGTCTTGCGTGAACGGCCATAGCCACGGATCACGTGCCGCAGAGGCCATAGAGGAGAACATACTGATGAATACCGTCATTACAACTAACAGGGACAAGATCCTTTGCCATCTTCGCAACTTCAATTACCTCCTAGCAATATGTGTAATGGTGCTGCCTTCATCAATCGACGCTCTGCTACCCTCCTCTCACGATTGCAGCACAAGGATTACCGGGTCAGAGAACCAAGAAGCCGCTCCATAGGACGGTTGTTGCAACACTACCATGGGAGCAGCTTCAAGGTTTTAACACAGATGTCCTGGGCAAAAAAGATACCTCAGTTAACTTCTACTTTTTCGTAACGTTGTCATACCATTCGTTCACTTCCTTGGTCATTTGCTCTCCGCCGTTTTTGTACCAGTCCTCAACGAACTTATCGAAGGCATCGATCGGCTCGCGGCCATAGATAATTTTGGTATACACATCCAGACGCATCTTATCCAATATGGATTTCTTGCTCTGCATCGTTTTAGTAGGGGCGCCTGTAAATTCGCCTTGAATGGCGTACCCTTTCTTTTCCCCATCCATGATGACATCAAAAGCATGCAGCGTAGCTGGAGTCTCGCCGTTTTTACGGGCAATCTCAAATGGTGTAGTCGGCTCTGCACCGCTGCTGATCTTCACCATCGAATCTCTGAATTGCTCAGGCACTCGTGCCCCATCTGTGCTTACGCTGTATCGAACGACGTCGAACCATGGATCCGATTGAACAATCTTGCCGTCCTTCTCATCCCAGTCATAGCCCTTGGCCAGACCATGCTCGTACTTCGTGCCCGGCTCAGGGTTCGCATAATTATCGAAGAACCAGTTCAGATATTTGATAGCTGCTTCTGGATGATCATAGTCCTTGCTGATTAACATACCGCCCGCGCCTACTGATGCATTCGTGTGGTAGCCTGCCTTGCCATCGGGACCTACCGGTACCTGATAAGCCTTGTATTCCGCTTTGGGATTCACCTTCATCAAGTCCGGCAGCGGGAAGCCAGGCATCCAGTAAGCTCCGGCAACGATTCCGGCCTTCTCTTGTGTGAACAGCTCCGTTGCCTTCATCTCATCAACAGTGGCAGCGTCCGGGGAGAGGTAGCCCTTCTTCATCCAGCTTGCTAGGCGCTCCAGTGCCGGCTTCATCTCTGGACGGATATCGCCGTTCACAAGCTTGCCTTCTTCTCCTTTGTTCCAAGAGCCCTGAATGACACCGTAAGCTCCGCCAATCCAGTCACCGTTAGCCATCCATGTATTCAGTGCGCCCTTCAATGAGATGGCCAGCCCATACGTATCCTTCTTATTGTCGCCATCCGGATCTTGATTCACGAATGCGTCCATGATGGCTTCCAAATCATCCAATGTCTTCGGTGCAGTTAGATTCAGCTTCTTCATCCAGTCCTCACGGATCCATAGAACGGTATCGCCTTGATTCAACCAATTAAGCTTCGGGATCGCCATGATCTTGCCATTCAATGTTGTTTTGTACCAAGCCTCCGGATGATTGTCCATAACGGACTTCCAATAATCTCCGGCATACTTGTTGAACAATTCTTCTACGTCCATGAATTTGCCGGAGGCCATGAGATCGGCTAACACCAGATCATCATCCGTTGCAACGATATCCGGCATTTTCTGATTGGACGCCAGCATTAAGCGAAGCTTCTCATTGAACGCGTTTACATCGGAAGTCGTCCACAGGTATTTCATTTTGATGCCTAGATCCTCTTCAATTGCTCGATTTAACACATTGTTTTCGATCGATTCGCCTTCCTTGAACTTAAGATCTGCTGCTACATTTTTTACCGTTGTCATTTCAATCGGCGGATTGTATTTCGCATTTGGATTCGTTTTGACCGTGTCATTGTTAGCCGTGTTCTCATTATTGGCTGCTGTATTTTCTTTGCTGTTATTGTTTGAGGAACATGCAGCAATCATCGTGACGATCAGTGCTATAACGATGCCTAGTGTTACTGCCTTTCTGCCTGTCATTGTTTATCCTCCCCTTGCTATTTTTTGGATTGCCGTGTCACAATTCAACTATAAGTTAGTTGATACTTTGATCACAGAACAGATTATGTACTTTTATAATAATTTATTGTCTATTGGGAGCAAGACATCCGAACAGGGGGCATTGAATTGAGAAGAAGAAGCTCTATCTTTATCAGAATGCTAGGAGTCGTCATGCTGCTGACCGTACCAACCCTCTTGTTGTATACGTATTCCAATCAGACCAATATCAAGGTGATCGAGCAGGAGATTGAATCTACGAACCAGAATCAGTTATCCTTCTTATTGAATCAGATGGAGACGGAGGTCAACCATCTAGCCCTGTTGGCGGTCATGCTGAGCCGGGACAGCTCCTTTCAACAGACCCAGATCCCTCTTCCTTATGACTCGTATGACTTAGTGACAGCAAGCCGAATGATTGAAGAGAAGTTGAGATTACAGAATGTATCCAGCAAGTGGAGGAATTACTTCTTAGCCTATATTCCAGAGAACAAGATCCTGATATCAAGCTCTGGCAAGCAAAATTCCGATTCCTACTCTATCCCAAAATCGGTCAATGCGGATTGGACCTATATGCCTGAGGGTTCCGCAAACTGGAAGGTGGAATCCTTTCACCAGTACGTGATCTATCCCACTAGCGCCTATCAAAATACGGATTCTGCCAACCTCATCATCGAGGTCTCTTTCTCTGCCGACAATTTACGGAACATGCTGGCTCAATTCCACACAGACAAGCAAGGCGGTACCTTACTTTTCAAACCCTACACAGGTAAAATATCTCCTAACCCACAAGCCGATTTTCTTGAAAACAAACTGCTCTCAACCCTGTCACTCAAAGATCAGGATGCAACCCTATTGAACAAGACGGTCAGCATTGACGGGCAAACCTACCTCGTTAACGTCATGCCCTCACCAAGCCTAGATTGGCTCCTGATCGACTACAGTCCGCTTGAACAAATTTTGAATCCGATAGCTAAAGGTCAAACCATTTTCTATTCTTCCATTACGATCATGCTTCTGTTAGCCGTAATTTCTATTGCCGTCCTCTATCGTCAGGTCCAGCAGCCTATAAGACGATTGGTAGGTAGTGTCAAGAAAATCTCTCGAGGGGATTATTCCTCTCGTCTGCATCAAGCCAATTCCAACGAATTCGAATATTTGTTTATGCAATTTGACAAAATGTCGATTCAAATCCAGGATTTAATAGAGAAAGTGTACAAAGAAGAGCTTCGATCCAAGGAAGCCGTCTTAAAGCAGCTGCAATCTCAGATTAATCCGCACTTTCTATATAACTGCCTATTCTACATTATGAATATGTCAGCACTAGGGGACGACGAGGCTGTTCAAGCGATGGCTTCCAATCTCGGAAAATACTACAAATATACAACTAGAGTTGACCAAGGATTTACAACGATTAAGGACGAGCTCGCACTGGTTCACAATTATTTAACGATTCAAAGCCTGCGCCTGGATCGATTTGCTACAAGCGTTACCGTGCCTGAAAGCATGCAAGGTATACAAATTCCTAGGCTGCTGCTGCAGCCCCTTGTAGAGAATGCCATCATTCATGGATTAGAGCCGAAGGATACGCCGGGTCAGATTGAGATTATCGGTGAATTTCTTAACGGGATACATCGTTTGTCCGTAATCGACAATGGAATCGGAATGAATGAATCTGACTTAACCTATCTTCAAGCCAGCTTGGAGCATCCTGCCCAGCTGGACCATGGTTATGGTGTATGGAATGTCCATCAGCGGATGATCCATCATTTTGGCAGAGGGGCTGGATTGGAGATTGCTTCACTGAAGGAAGGCATGCGATTCACCCTATATTGGCAAGAGATTGAAGAGGAGGAGTGATACGAATGTATCAGATTATGATTGTTGACGATGAACCGTCCGTCGTCAACGGACTGGCTGAACGAATAGATTGGTGCAGCCTTGGGATATCAGAGGTTCATAAGGCATTCTCCCCTAAGGAAGCACTGGAGATTCTAACCCGCACAACAATTGACTTAATGATTACGGATATCAGGATGCCGGGTATGAATGGAATCGAGCTTGTAGAGCGCATTCACGCCATTAACAGCCGTACCAGATGCATTATTCTAACCGGCTTCTCCGACTTTGATTATGTGAAGAACGCCATGCGGCATAATGTTTCCGATTATTTGGTTAAGCCTGTTGATAATGAAGAGCTGCTGGAATCCCTGCACAAGGCCATTCACTCGATTCAGGAAGAGTGGAACCTGATTAGCTCCTATCAACGAACGCTCTACTCTTTTCGAGAGAATCTGCCTGCGATGAGAATGGTTCTGCTTAATGATCTCTTGAATGGATTCCGCATGCCAATCGAACAACTCAATAAGAAGCTGAATATGATGGACTTGCACATTGAAGCCGGGAACCCTTGCTCACTGCTGCTATTGCGGATGGATTCTGAATTTCCTCACTACAATGTCGATAATGTGCAGCTCCTTCAATACAGCATTGGCAACATTGCGGAAGAAGTATTCCGCGACAAGTTCTCCATTCTACAAGGACGCGACCGCCATGATTATCTTATCTTCTTAGTCACGTTGAAGGACGGGCAGAGAACCATTACGGATTCTCTGAGCGAGATCTATGTACGGCTCTCCGAAGAGCTTCAACGGAATATTAAGGTCTACTTGAAAGGCTCCGTCACCTTACTTGCGAGTCAGTGGGGTACATTCCCCAAGGATGTTCCTATCTTGTATGAACAATTGCTGTATGAGGCTCGCAGAAATGTAGGCAATGGAGGTGACTACTTCTTCGTTGCGGGCAAGCATACCAATAGAGATGTTCAGTGGTTAAAAAAGCTATACGAGCCGCCGCTGCTCCTGCACTTACTTGAAGTGGGCCGCTGGGAGCAGGCCGGTCATAAGCTTGCTGAGATCTTCCAAGAGCTGGATCAGAAGAACCTGCACTCACGAGAGCATCTGCTCGAGGTGTATTACAATATCCATTCCTGCTATGCAGCTGCTGCACATAAGAATGGCAAGCAGCTCTCCGATCTTGCGCAGGATTCACCGACTCTCGCTGAAGGCATCCCCTTCTCTAATCATCAGGAAGTGTATAAGTGGGCGCTTGACGTGTTACAGCAGCTTCAGGAGGATATGACGAAGGAAACCAAGCACAATCGCTCGAAGGTGGTCAAGCAGGTCCGGAAGTATATAGAAGAGCGGCTCTCCGAGGATGTATCTCTTCAAGCGATTGCTGATCATGTTAATCTGAATCCGGGTTATCTCTCCAGAATCTATAAGATTGAAGCAGACGAGAACTTAAGCGATTATTTACTTCGCACCCGAATGGACAAGGCATGCCATATGCTGAGAAATTCACAAGATAAGGTGTATCAGATCGCCGCCCAATTGGGTTACGGCAACGCTCCTTACTTCATTCGAGTATTTAAGAAGCAATTCGGCTTAACTCCCCAAGAATATCGAGAGCGCGTGTAACCAGCAGCAAAAAGTTAAAGGTGAACAAAGTACAACAGAACACCAAATGTTATTCTATCCCCCCTAATAACGGCCTGCCTATAATAAGATTGACTCCAGAATTCGTGGATTTAGTCTTATTATAGGAGGATTATTCGATGAAAACCCAGCCTCATGCAACCATCATTCCGCTGCGCCCACCATCCAAATATAAGCGCAAGAACCATATCCTCTACGCCATGCTCGCCCTTCCCTTTTTATTTGCCCTCATCTTCAACTACATTCCTATGTTCGGCATTGTCATTGCCTTCCAGGACTACAAGCCTTGGTTAGGTATTCGAGGCTCCGAGTGGGTGGGACTCGATCACTTCCGTCTCATCTTCACGCTCGACGGACCGACTGTCATATGGAACACCCTGGCTATCTCATCCATGAAAATCGTGTTCGGCTTGATTACCCCCCTCACCTTCGCTCTGCTGCTCAATGAAGTCCGTGTCGAAGGCTATAAGCGTAGCATTCAGACACTCGTTTATTTACCTCATTTTCTGTCTTGGGTTATTCTAGGCGGAATTCTGATCGATCTGCTCAACCCCGACGGAGGGCTCATGAATCGAATGATTGGAGCCTTAGGCTTCGACCCGATCTTCTTCCTCGGAGACGGGAATTGGTTCCGATTCACCGTTGTTGTGAGTGATCTATGGAAGGAGTTCGGATTCGGCGCCATCATATTCCTCGCTGCCATTCTATCCATTGATCCCTCCCTATATGAAGCAGCGGAGGTTGATGGCGCTAATCGCTGGAAGCATACTGTGCATATCACGCTGCCTTCCTTGGTTCCTATGATTATCGTTGTCGGGACACTCTCCTTAGGCAATATCCTGAACGCAGGCTTTGACCAGATCTTCAACCTATATAATCCATTGGTCTACAATAAGGGCGATATCATCGACACTTACGTATACAGGAATGGCCTCGAGAGCGGCCAATTCAGCTTCGGTACGGCCTTCGGCTTGTTCAAGTCGATCATTGCAACGATCTTAATCGCTGTCTCCTATCGCATCGCCTACAAGTATGGCAACTATCGTATATTCTAGAAGGAAGTGAACCACGATGTATCATAAGACGACTGGGTACCGCATCTTCACTTGGGTTAACAATAGCTTGCTAGCACTGCTTGCCTTCGTATGCTTGCTTCCACTCATACACGTGCTCGCTGTCTCCTTCAGCGGCAAGGAGGCTGCCGGCGCTAATCTTGTTAATCTATGGCCTGTCGACTTCACGACAGTTGCCTATCAACAGACCTTGCAGAACAACAACTTCGCGCATGCGATGCTGGTGTCGTTCACTCGTGTTCTCCTTGGCACAGGAATCGGAATGCTGCTCTGTATCCTGGCAGCCTATCCGCTGTCCAAGGGCGCCGAGGTGCTGAGAGGAAGGACAGCCCTCAGCTTCTACTTCTTGTTCACCATGCTGTTCAACGGCGGCTTGATTCCTACTTACATCCTGGTGAGCAATCTGCACATTATGAACAGCATATGGGCGCTCATCCTGCCATCTGCCCTGAACGTATGGAATATCATTCTCATGATGAACTTCTTCCGCAACGTACCGAAGGAGTTAGAGGAAGCGTCCCTCATTGACGGAGCTAACCATCTACGAACACTCGTCTCTGTCTATCTTCCCATCTCCTTGCCGTCCTTAGCTACGATAGCCCTCTTCACGATCGTATATCATTGGAACTCATGGTTCGAAGGGTTGATCTACATTAACAGTCAGGATGATTATCCATTGGCAACCCTGCTGCAGACGATTATCGTCCAGCCCGATCTTAGCAAGCTGAACGGCAATGTGAATGCCTTGAAGGAATATTCCCAGCGTACCGTCAAGGCGGCCCAGATTTTTATCGCTGCCTTACCCATACTACTGATATATCCATTCCTTCAGCGGTTCTTTGTAAAAGGGATTGTTCTCGGAGCAGTTAAGTCTTAGGTTGGGGGTGGGTGGGGATTAGAGATTAATGAGGAGTAAATATGGCTATGCTCTCCTCTGCCGATTGAGCGGTGGCAATGCTGAGATTGCGTTCGTTGCGGTTGGGCGCCCTAATGTCGTTACGCGAGATATGGTTCATTCCAGCTTGATTATGATCGATGCAGGAATCAATGAGATAGAGGGCGGGAAGATCTTTGGGGATGTAGCCATGAATGTAAGCTCTCACGCAACAGCCCTCTCCCCTGTCCCGGGTGGGGTTGGAACCTTAACTAAAGCTATCAATTTCTTGAGAGCAATAGACATTTGCTGAGGTTATCGGGAAGATGAGAAGCTTGACCGTTTATGTGAAGAGTGGCGGCTGACATCGAATCATTCAATAAGTACATGAACGCATTGCGGCTGCCTAAGGGAACGGATGAGGAGAAGCTCGCGCGTATGGGTGCCTTGCACGAGGCATCGATAGAAGCTATCAATATTCCTCTACGTCTTATGGTAGTCTGCATGGCTGGTCTCGTGTGCACCAATAGCCTTGCCGAGTCTTAGAACAAGAATGTCATCTCCGATTTAGGCATCGGAGCCATTCTGTTCGAAGCCGCTGCGCAATCTGCCTTGTTAACTATTGAGATTAATCTAGCATCCTTGAAGGACTTGGAGCTGAGGCAGGGATATTCGGATAAGCTATCCTTATCAATTCGTGATATTGGGGAGTTGAAAAGTAGAGCTGTGCGATTACCCGAGATAGGATTGTGGGGTAGTTGCAACTAGAATTACTAGAGTGGTTGTCATAATCCTAAATAGTCATCTCACGCCCCTCCCACCAAATCCCCCAAATCCCTAGTCCCACCTGGCTTTAGCGCTCCTACCCTAAATCCCTGATTCGACGCTGACAATTAAAGTCGTCTTACGAATCCGATAGAAATCGGGGGTAAATCGGAGAAAATCGGGATAAGACGAGCAATCAAAGTCGTCTTAGAGCAGGAAAGTACATAGGGGAGAAATGGGTCTAGGGGAACCGATGATCGGAGTAAAGATCGGAGAAAAGCTTGATTATCAAATGACTGGCAGGTCACAGCGACCACTCCAGCAATAAAACACAGCCGAGGAAAACAGGAGTGGATACCTGAGGTTCGCTCGGCTCGTGACACGACTATTTAGGCTTTGAGATGACTATTTAGGCTCTGAGATGACTTTAAAGTTATTCACATTGGTTTAAATCTCAAGCCAATCCAGAATCAATTGTTCTAACAAAAAGAAAAACCGAATGATTCCAGGCTAAAACCTGATTTTTACTTGGTAGTTTTGGCTTTCTTTTCTAACTTCAACCCCTACCTCGATTCTTCTTATAATTAGTTGTTTCCAACTTCAAACTTGACCTCTTCGTCTGTTATATCAATGATCCTCATAATAAAATCCATATTATTTCTTTGTATAAATGTATTTTCGCTACTAAAAAACAATCTATTCTTATCATGAGATTTTTTCAATAGATTAGTAAGTAGAAGGAAATTCTCTTTTTGCATAATATCAAATTTTGATATAGAGCTAACTAATTTTTGAACAATTCTTCCGTTTTCCATTTCATCATTTAATTCCTCTATATATGTAAAAAACCTCCCCAATAATCCAACTATAACATCGCTGATTTGTATAAAATTATCTTCCTTAGAATTCTTGAATATAAAATTTCTATCTTTCTCAAAATTAGTTGTATTGATTATTTCTTCAATTGTTGGTTCTTTATCAAATATATGAATTGAATTTAAAAATATAACGGGTTTAATCAGGTAATAGTTTGAATAATCTTTAATAATATAATCGTTTTTACCAAATCCTATAAAATCATCATCGTATTTCTGCTTATCGAAAAGTTTCCATAATTCATCATACACGATCATCCTAGCAACTTCTTCAAACTTATCTTTTACAGAAGGCAGTTTTGATTTCAAACTTTTTATAAAGGTAACCCACTCTTCACAAAAATCTGTTATAGCATCCTTCTGAATTTTAGGATAGTCATATTTTGTTAGTATTTCGCATACTTCATCTAGATTGCTAGATATATGTTTATATAGGGTGTGTCCGTGCATAAGTTCTAACCCTTTAATTTTCTCATTATCCATATTATTATTAATTATTATCTTCAAAATGTCATTAACAATTGCGTATAAATTATCAACATTTATAAAATGAATATAAATCTCATGTTCAAAAATCCATTTCAACACTATATTAAGTTGTTTTGATCTCAAAGATTCTATAAAAGTTAACTTCAGAATATGTTTAGACTTCATTTCATTTATATTATTTTGAAACTTTAGTTTTTCATGTAGATCTTTGGGATTACCAATAAATTTTTTTTCATCAATAACTATTCCCCCTAGCACAAAGTTTTTATTAACAGGTGAATTGAACTTACTTCCTTTTATCCAAAATTTCCTTGGGTTATTTGTTTCATCATAATAAAATTTGAGTTTCGCATCTATATCACTACCACTATCAATAATTTCATTCCGTAGAATGACAATTTCCTCCTCGGTTATTTCTTGCTTAATTCTATTAAATTCGTTTAGTAATATTTCTGCTATTTGCTTCCCTTTAAAAGACACACCGCCATATGTTGTTTTGCGTCCTAAACATGCTTCTATATCTAATTTCAATTTCTCTCTTAGCTCTTTATCGAATTTTTGTATAAATATAATTTCGTCAAATTTTTCATTATCACTCATTGCATTTTTTACTATATTATTAAATGACTGAAGTATAAACGTATTTATTTGTTCTTCAGAAAGCTCTTTTGTTTGTTTTGAGAAAAAGCTATTATAGAACCTATAAATAGGATTTTTTTTTGTATTCACCAATAACACTCCAATGATTTTATCTGACGTAGAAAAAAGCTGAACAATCCCTATTTATCTTATCACTTTTGTCTATTCCCAACCAAAAACGATTATCGAGCTTATTGCCAATTCTTTAGTATTTGGTATAAATAATAAGAATGGGCTGCCGCTGCAGCCCGTTCCTTCAAAAAAATTCAATTCAATCTTATAATGCATCTACATAAAGCCGTATCTTCCAGTTGTTCTATCCTTTGTAAACTCAATAAAGTTCATCTTCTCTCCATTAACATCCATAGAGAATTTATTCTCTAATATTATTATTTGAGATCCAACTATGTTGGAAAATGTATTTAAAAATCTGACTTTTAATTCTTCGGGAACCTTCTCTTCTTCATCCGTCCCATTTGCTTCTTGATATGTTGTTAACGGTGAATCAATTAATACAAATCCAGCATGAGGTAAGTTATTTTTTTGACAATAGTCCATTAAACTAATTACAAAAACACTGTAGATAATAGATCTGAATCCTTTTCCAAAAACAGACCTTGCTTTACCATTAATAATAAAATCAAATTCCTTGAAATCAAAAGAAACGTTATTAGACTTTAAATTAATGCCTGGAAATTTCATGTTTATTAAAAAGCCATTCATTATCTTCATCAGCTCTTCAATATTTTGATCTACTACATCATTTTCGACTGTGGGTTCTTGTGGTGAATTAATTAGTATGTTTGTTGTGCTAAACAATTTTTTTTGCGAATTTAATCTTATTAGCTGATTTGTTAAATACTCTATTTTAGCTTTAATTAATTTTGCATCTACCTGCTTATCGATTTTTTCTTGAAGTGAAGCTTGAGTTGGTTTAAGTTCATTTTCAACTTTTTGTTTTATCTCACGATATTTTTTTTCCTCTATTAATATCTCTTCATTTATTTTTTCAATATCTTCTTCTAAGTTTCCCGTTGTCATACTTAAATCACTTAGATTCAGCATTATTTTTTCTTTCTCGGAACTGTATGATGAGATTAACTTCTCATAATTAACTCCTCTTACAACTTTTTCGTGGTGTGATTCATCGTGGTAGGCATCAAGTTGTTTGCCGCATACTGGACAATTTTCTGGTTGAAGATTTGAAATAATACTGCCACCTTCTAATATAAAATCAAGACGTCGAAGGTCAGAATTGAAATGCTCCTTTAGTAAATTAAATCTTTTTATGAGTTCTTGATTCATCAATCTTTTGGTTTTTAGTTTCTCCGTACTTTTAAAAGTCTCCCTTATAACTTCACTGTGCTGTTTTATTTCGGAAGTTACAAATAACAATTCTTCTTTAAACGAAATTCCTGATGAATCCTCACTTGATTGTAATGTAAATAATTGATTTTGAGTTTCAACTATTAATTCATCCAAGTAATCTGTTTTGTCAACCTGTGGCTTCTCTTTCGTCTTCTTACCAGCTCTTAACTTAGATAAGTAAGAAACATAGGAAGTGTACTTTCCTGAAATAAAATAGAAAAATGCATTTAATTCCACTGTCCTTGATACGTACTGTCCCGTTGTTAATAACGTTTTATCTTTAATTACTTCTTTCTCATCTATTAGGGAAAAGTGTAAAAAATCACGGAACGCTAATTTCCTATACTTCTCTTCCCCAATATGTGTTCTTAATTCAATTTCAGAGTTAACTCCAATATACTCCATCATATTACTGGAAATTAACTTTGTTCTCCCTTTTGTATTTACTCGTAAGTACTCGGTTTTATCGTTAATGATTTCAAAAGGACAAGAATATATGTAAACTTTGTTTGTCGAAAGTACCCGTCTTAAAGTAATAATATCTTTTTTAGCAAAAGAGTAAATTTCTAAATACCCGTCCAAATAATCTCTATTTTCAGGTATATTTTTGGGGGAATCATTAGAGCCAAGCATATACTTCAACCATTGGAATACATAGGTCTTCCCTGTATCCGTTGGCCCTGAGATGATGTTAAGACCTTCAGAGAATTTAACTTCTCTCTTATCCGCACCATTCGATAAAATAAGTCTTTTTATCAACAAGCCGCAGTTTTTATTCATAATTACCTCTCACTAATGATTCATATTCAAACTCTCCACCCCACTGTTGAATGTTCTTATTTACGATGGAGTTTATTTCTGTCGTTTCAATAGAACCGTATTTTTCGGCAACCCAAGTAGACAACTTTTTTAAAATTATAAAGTAATCGCTCTTTAGCAATTCAACAAACACTTTAGTTAAGCTGTTTGATCGATAGTATACACCGGAAGCTTTATATACGATTTCAATTAACCCTCTACTTACTAATAAGTCTAAACCTTCAGAAATCAATTTCCGTTTAATGATGATTTCAGAACCCCTTAAAGGTAACGATGGGTGCAAATTTATTTGTTCGCTATCAACATCATTCGCATGGATGATAAAGTAATCAAAAATCACTAACCTATCTAAATCATACGTATTATTTGAATCCTGGCTTAATAGTACAAGAATTCTTAATGCAACTTCTAAATTCGAATTAAATAATAGAAAGTCATCAGGATTTTTGATATGCCTACTCATTTTTACTCACCCATTCGATTAAGCCGTCATTTGCAAGATGATGGCAAATCCCATGTCTATCATCATCCTCCACTACTGAAATTAAAGGATTTCCTGATAGCTGTAGACTTCTTGCTGTTTTTGTAACCTCTTTTACCCTTGCAAAGCCACTTGAAAAATCCGATTCAACAGTATCAATAACACCCATATATACTGAACTCTTCAATTTAGCAAATGCATTCGCACCTTCTGGTAATGTATCTCGTTCAAATGATGCAAGTGACTGAGCCTTGTGGTAATGGATTCTTTCACGTTGAAAATGATTTTTATAAATACTGTAACTTGTTAATTCGTCAGTATGATTAAATGTTACTCCCTTATCTTCACTGTACGCTTCTAACAATTTTGTTACATAAGTCAACTCAGACTCTTGAACTTCATCAGGGGTAATCGCTTGTTCCCTAAATTTATTAAATCCTCCACCAAATCTCGGTACATAATAAGGCGTCTTTCTGTGTTGTTCAATTACCTCAAGAGGATCAAGAAATCCTACTATTTTGAAATCAAATTTCTCCACATATTTTCTAAACTCCTCTGTTAGCTCCACAACTTCAGTATCGGTTATCTTATTTTTACAATGTTTTTCCCAATTTAGAATAAGGTTGTTTTTTAGTTGCTCAGGATTTTGAATGTAAGATTTAAGCAACGGACCGACACCTTTGGAAGTCGCAAATATATATCTTTGTGGTACAGTGAATTCTCTGTGAAACGTGTAATAACAAAGTTTTCCGAACTCAACCCAAACATCACTCGGAGTTAAAGGATGATCATAATGCTTACACTGATAACAATCCCATTTTTCTCCTAAGTCGTCATGACAGGCTACGACATCCCTTCCCTTATCTCCTGCACCAGCGTTACGATAGACTTTTTTATACCCGACTATTTCAATTAAATAACCTGTTGCCCATTCTTGAATAAACCTTTCGAAATCTGCATCAGAAAATAGAGTTAATAATTCAATTGCTGGAATAGTTATAGCCATTCCATAGAGGATTTGCTGATTAGTTAAACTTTGAACCTTTGGTTTACTTATTTCACTTAATTCTTCCATGTTATGTTCCCCTATATTAGTTCCAATTCTTATTTATCCTTATGAATTCGACATATTCCCTAATTATTCCTCCCTCTATATCCATCTCTTTAACCCCTTCTCCATTTATATTCCGAAAAGGCATGTTTTCACCATAAGCTTGCATTCTGCCAATAGTTTTGATGAACGTACATTTCATACCAGCCACGATTTAATTTAATCCTTGCTACCATCGGAGATTTTATCTCCTATCTCTGTTCCCTATTCCCTTTCCCCAAAACAAATAAAGAGAAAACATTTTTCTCTCTTTTTTCATTCCTACTATGTTCACAATGAATAAACCTCTGCTAAAAACAGCCCTCAAACCCGCATTCCACCGTTGACCTAATAAATAAACTCTTGCAACAAATCTATGGTTTTTGAATCTATTTTTCGTAGCATGACTATTTTCATAATCTGAATTATGTCTGGATAGAAAAACAGGGGAAGGGCTTGAGGGATAAGGGTTTTGCCCCTTTTTCCTCATACCTTCCCCCTATGTTTATCAGGTCTTTATTCGATTTTTAGCAAAGGTTATTGCTAATATCAGGGCTTTATTGCGGGGTTACATTACTTGTTCATAATTAATATACTCCTGCCAAATAACAGCCCTCAAACCCGCATTCCACCGTTGCCCTCATAAATAAAGTCATGCTACAAAACCGTGTTTTTCTCCACTTTCGACTCAACTTTTTGTATCAAAACTTTATTATAATCTGAATAATGTCGTGACATCAGTGCAGGGGAAGGCAAGGTAAAAAAGATAGAAATTAGGGGAAGTTCAAGGGCTACTGCAAGCAGGAAGCAAGTCCAGGTAAAGAGCTGATTAGAGGTGTGGGGAGAGATCTGGAAAACATTTATAGCGTGAGAAAAAGAGCGAGGAGAAGCCTGAGAAATTCAGGTTTGGTACGGCTTTACAGGTGTTTTATATGCGGGAGAAGTAGCCTGAGGAAAGGTTTAAACGGCATCTGAAGCGTAATCCAGCAAAGCCTGGAGAAAAGAAAAGCCGAACGAAAATCAGGACAAATGCCTGAAGATCGATCGGCTGTTCGTGGGTAGTTGGAGGCATAACATTGATGCCATCAATTACTTCCTCGATGATTTATCACGACTTTATTCGATTTTTAGCATGGGTTTATTGCGAATAGCACAAGTTTAATCATTGTCTACATTACTTCTAACTATCAGCGCACAGCACTCCACATGCACAGTTTGAGGAAACATATCCACCGGCTGAATCTCCACCGTCCGGTAGCCGCCCTGCTCTAGCACCTGCAGGTCACGCGCCAGAGTAGCGGGATTGCAGCTGACGTAGACGACGCGAGCTGGCTGCATCGCGAGGATGGTGTCCAGCAGGGCGGGGTCGCAGCCCTTGCGCGGGGGGTCGACGACGATGACGTCTGCGGCGGAGCCTTCCTCGCTCCAGCGAGGGATGACGACCTCGGCTGGGCCGGCCTCGAAGGTGGTGTTGGCAATGCCGTTCAGCTCGGCATTGCGCTTGGCGTCCTCGATGGCCTCGGGGACGATCTCGACGCCGTAGACATGGCCCGCTTGGCGAGCGAGGAAGAGCGAGATGGTGCCGATGCCGCAATAGGCGTCGATGACCTTCTCCGTGCCGGTCAGACCGGCATACTCCACAGCCTTGCGATACAAGGCGACAGTCTGGACGGGATTGACCTGGTAGAAGGATCGAGCCGATATGGCGAAGCGAATGCCATCGAGCTCGTCATAGATGACGTCGCTGCCCCACAGGGTACGCGTCTCGTCGCCGAAGATGACGTTGGTGCTGCGCGTATTGACGTTCTGGACGATGCTCCGCACGTCCGGCAGCGCTGCGCGTATACGCTCCACCCATTGCTCTCCCTTCGGGAGGCGAGTCCCGTTCGTGACGAGCACGACCATGATCTCACCGGTGACGAAGCCGGTGCGGACGACAACATGGCGAAGGATCCCGCCGCCAGTCTCCTCATTGTATGCCGAGATGCCGAGCTCGAGGCCAATCTGCTTCACGACCCGAACGACCTCGTCGTTGCGGTCGTCCTGAATGTGGCAGAGGTCCATGTCAATGATCCGGTGGCTGCCGCTGGCATAGAAGCCGGCGATCAGCCTGCCGCTGTCGCCGCTCTCCCCTACCGGAACCTGAGCCTTGTTCCGGTAGTTCCACGGGTTGTCCATCCCGATCGTAGGATGGACAACGACGCCCTCGCCCGCTGCTGAGCTACTGTCCTCAGCAACCTGCAGCTTGCCGATCCGCTCGAGGCTGTCGATGACGGACTGCCGCTTCCAGCGCAGCTGCGCCTCGTAGTCCATATGCTGCAGCTGGCAGCCGCCGCATTGACTGAATATGGAGCAGGCCGGGCCTACCCGGTCCGGGCTCTCGACCAGTATCTCAAGCAGCTTGGCGTAGCCATACTGCTTCTTGACCTTGAGCACCTTCGCGCGGACGCGCTCGCCCGGGAGCGCTCCGTGCACGAATAGGGTGTAGCCGTCTACACGGCCAACCCCTTCACCTTCATGGGTGAGACCGATGATGTCGAGCGTTACCTCGTCGTTTTTCACCACGGGGGTGTCGTATACGACTGGTGTCCCTGCGCGTCCCGCTCCTGCTCTCACCCCAGCTACTGCACCTGCTCCACCTCGGCCGCCGCGGCCGCCTCTGCCTCTGTTCTTGTTGCCGTCTTGCTTGTTCATGTCAATCGCTCCGCTCTATAGTAGAAACCGTCGCAACAATCGTCGCAACGGTTCATTGGAATACTCTGTTCAATTGTAGCTTACCGGTAAGTCGACTCGCCCGTCTCGTCCGCGAAGATCTGCAGATGCTGCGGCAGCACGGAGAAGGTGAACGGGAGCTTGCCGCCGTACTCGCCGTCGAGATTAATCTGGACATAATCCGGCGTCGTCACCTTCAGCTCATCGGTCCGGAAGTGGATCACATGCGGATCATTCAGATGCTCCCCGCGCAGCGCGGCGGTGACGAGCTTGATGAACTCCGGCAGATTGCACTTGCGCACGAGCAGCACATCGAGCAGGCCGTCGTCCAGCTTGGAATCCGGGGCGAGCTTCTCGAAGCCGCCGACCGCATTGGAATTACAGATGAGGAATAGCATGAATTCATCGTGGAACTCGCCAACGCCGCGAGCGGTGAAGCTCAGTTCGGTGGGCCGGAGCCTAGTCATCTTCTCCAGACCCTTCATATAATAAGCCAGCTGCCCAATCATCGTCTTGAGCCGGCTTGGCACTTCATAGGTCAATTCCGTCAGAGAGCCGCCGCCCGCCACATTGATGAAAAAGCGCTCATTCGCCTTCCCCACATCAATCGGCCGAGTGTATTGCTGCAGGATCAGGTCGCACGCATACTCCCAATGCTTCGGAATGCCCGTCGCGCGTGCGAAGTCATTCGTCGTTCCGAGCGGCAGGATGCCGAGCGGCGGACGATGCGGCTTCTCCGCTACGCCGTTGATCACTTCATAGAGCGTCCCGTCGCCGCCGGCCGCAATAATAATGTCGAAGCCGCGCTCCGCTGCATCCGCAGCTGCCAGAGTCGCATCTCCCTCGCCCGTCGTGGCGTGGCAGCTCGTCTCGATCCCGCCTGACTCCAGCTTCTGCAGAATGTCCGGCAGCCGCCGCTTCATCTCTTCTCTGCCCGATGTCGGGTTATATATGAGTCTTGCTCTCTTATTCGTCACTGTTCTCTACCCCCAGCCCCTCGCGTCCAAGCGATCATCTGTCGCTGCATCCAGCGTTCAATCGCGGGATGGGGCAGCATCGCTAGGCCGTTATATCGATAGGTTAACCCGGTTAGCCTATTCGGAATCACATGATTGGTGAAATACCCTGTACTTAGGAAGATTGGCACCACAATAACCGCGGCCTCCGGCTCTCGTCGCTGCATCGCCTTCAGCACACAGCCAGCCTGGTTCGGCAGCAGCATCGCGATCTCTGCCCTGCGGAAGCCGCCTAGATCCTGCATTCGCGCCGCTAGACTCGTAAGACCTTGTCTCCAGCGCCCGTGGAAGCCAGCTTCCTTGCTGCCGTGGGCAACGAGGAGTAGCGACTCCTCGGACGGTTGGTCCGAGAGCTCTGCTATATTCGACAGCAGCAGCTCCGCAATGTCTGGGTCATCATCGATCGGCAGGCCCATATGAACCGTGGTAGCTGATGCGGTGCGGAATGTGCCGAGGTCGCCCTCAAGCTGATAAGCTCGCGGGAAGCCGAACGCCTGCCCGATCTCATCGACATGCGTGCTCCCGGAGGAGACGAACAGCGGCAGGACGAACAGCTCCGTAACGCCAAGCGCTTCCAGCGCATCCACACCGTCCTGGATGAGCCTGCCCTCCACGATCTCGAGGAACGAGGAGTAGACCGGCACACCGGTCAGCTCTGCTGCCGAGGCAGCGGCGGTTACCGCGCGATCGACCAGCCCCACCCACTCCGCTTCACGCGAACCGTGGGAGATGACCAGTATACCGAGCTTCGTTGACATGGCTAGCGACCTAGTCGGTCTAGCGTCATTTTGTAACCATCGTTCCCGTAATTCAGACAACGCTTGACCCGAGAGATTGTAGCCGTTGACGCCCCTGTCTCCGCCTCAATCTGGTTGTATGTACTTCCCTTGCCCAGCATGCGTGCCACTTCCAGCCGCTGTGAGAGGGACTGAATCTCGTTAACCGTGCATAGATCGTCGAAAAAAACATAACACTCCTCGACCGACTTCAGCGTCAGAACCGCTTCAAATAACTGGTCGATCGCCTTATCATTCAGCTTCTTAAGCTGCATAGAAACGTTCACTCCCTAGTAGAACTCAATACTCTGATTGTATCAGTTATCGAGGGTAATTATCAACATTACCGCATTACAGCACTGAAGACTATGCAGATGCAGGCAGGCTATAGCTGAATTATTGTGCGGAACCCGGGACATTCGTCCAATCCGTATGTTCGCCTATGCCATAGACTATTATAAAAAAAAGGGTTGTGATACGTGTGAATACCCGTGATTATCCCGGCCTCAGCCCCACGAGCAGGCCGCGGGCGGTACAGGGCAATACGCGTGATGGCAAGAGCCAGGTAAGCCAGTTATTCCCCGGCGTCTCCGAGCCGTACGGAGGTCCAGGCATGGGCATGGGTCCCGGCGGCTTAGGCGGGGGATTCGGGGGAGGGTACCAGCCAGGTCCTGGCGGTATGACCGGCTATCCTCCTACCGTGCCCGTCGTAGAGGAGGCTGTTCCGGTCGTCGTCGTGCCGAAGACGGCTGCTGAGCTCGTTGAGACGGCATCGGATGACAAGTCGAGTATATTCTCGATGGAGAAGCTGCAGGAGATCAAGGGGTTCGTTGACCGGATGGGCGGCATCGATGGCATCCTCGGTACCGTGACGAAGGTGCAGAAGGTGATGTCGAGCGTCTCCCAGATGGCGCCTCTGGTGAAGGTCATTATGGGCTCCTTCGGCAAAAGCGGCAAAGGCGCCACCGTCAGCGACGACGAAGGCGGCGAATGGACGCCGCCGAAGAAGCGCCGCAAGCGCAAGCCCGGCAGCGGCGGCAAGGCAGGCGGCGCTGCCGGCGGAGTGAAGCGCCGGCGAAAGCCGGTGAAGCGCCCTCGGTAGGGGCGGGCTGTTTCGTAGGATGGATTGGAGAGCGTTCCCGATGGTGGGGCCGCTCTTTTTCATTTTCACATCAATTACCAATCAACAAGCAGGATGTTATGTGAGATGATTGCTTATTGGAAGATATACGAGGGGAACTGAACGGGATATGAGAAGATTTGCTTCGCTGCACGTTATGCTTTACCTTTTATTCATTGTGAGTACAATTGCTGCAATCACGTTAGCCTACCTAGGCATTGGTGACGGACAATCCCTAGCCTACAAGTTTCTCATTGGCTATTTATTTTTTTCGATTGCCTATGCTCTTTACATAACATGTGCGCTTGTTTACCATATGTCGAAGCTGCGGTGGGCTGAGATGAGGAAGCGATTGTACACCTTCGTAAAGTGGTTTATCTATTTAAGTATTCCTTTAATTATAATCAAGCTGATATTCAGCCCCGAAGACCTTGATCTTTCTACTATGAGTACGCCATTTGGTTTATCCATAGCCATAAGCTTCTTTGATCTGTTGTGGGGCAAGAGGGAGATCGAAGAGGATTAAAATGGTTGGGAGCTTGGAGACCATACACCACAGAAGCTCTCAACCCGTGGGCATCATAGGATAGGTGCATTACTGCTCCTATCTCGACTCTCGGACCCTCACAAGCATCGCAATAGGTGCACTTCTGGTTACTACTTAGGTCCCTTTAGCAATTGTATTGTCCACCGAGCGCTAAGTGAACAATTTAGTTTCTTAGATTGGTTAGCTAGCGAGGTCATGCGAGCGTGGATAGGGTATAAATTGCACCTATTGGTTAGCTAGCGAAGTCATGCGAGCGTGGATAGGGTATAAATTGCACCTATTGGTTAGCTAGTGAGGTCATGTGAGCGTGGATAGGGTATAAATTGCACCTATTGGTTAGCTAGTGAGGTCATGCGAGCGTGAATAGGGTATAAATTGCACCTATTGGTTAGCGAGCAAGGAGGTACCTAAGTAGTAACCACTTCTGCTCCTATCTCATCCGACCTTCAGACGAGGACTATCATCTACTTCCCCCGCTCGCCTCACTCTATAGTTATGGTGCATTTTTGCACCTCGTTGGCGGCTCGGCAGGTCTCGACTACTCAATATGGTGCATTTTTGCACCTCGTTGGCGGCTCGGCAGGTCTCGACTACTTGATATGGTGCATTTTTGCACCTCGTTGGCGGCTCGGCAGGTCTCGACTACTTGATATGGTGCATTTTTGCACCTGGATGGCGATACATGAAATTCTATAGACATGCCAAGGAGCGGTCCCGGTTGGGACCGCTCTTCGGCTTGCTCGTAAATCACTGTCTAGCCCAGCTTCGCTGCCTTCAGCCAGCGGGTCAGCATGACCGCTGTCTCGGCGCGCGTTGCTTCCCCTTGCGGCTCGAATAGGCCGCTTGGGTTGCCCTTGAGGATGCCCGCCTTAGCGGCTTCATCAACGGCTGCTCTGGCCCACGCGCTGATCGCCGCGTGGTCCTTGAACGGCTGGCTGCTGCCATCACCTGCAGCAGCCGAGCCCAGCTCCGCGCCGGCCAGCTTCGCCGCGCGCGATAGCATCACCGCGAGTTCCTCGCGGGTGATACGGTCATTCGGCGAGAACATCTCCGCCGACTTCCCTTGAACGAGCCCGAAGCGCGAGGCTGTCGCCACCGCTCCTTCATACCATGCTCCAGCCTTCACATCCGTGAAGCCTGTCGCACCTGCACCCTCGCCCGCTAGGCCGCCTTCCAGGCCTAGCGCCCGAACGAGCATCGCGGCGAATTCCGCTCGCGTCACTGCAGCCTCCGGCGCGAATTCCTCGCTTCGTCGGCCCTCCACAATCATGCGCGACGCGATCCACTCGATCTCCGCGCGCGCCCAATGCTGCTTGCTGTCCGCGAACGATGCCTCTCGCTCCAGCAGCGCATAGATGCTGTTGCCCGGACGCTTCAGCGCTGCGGACAGCTTCCCATCCGCCGACGTCACGAGCTCCGTCGGCACATAGCTCCACTGCTCCGTGACCGGGTCGAACATCGCCCCGAACACATTCTCGTTGCCCTTGCTATCGGCATCGTTCCCACTGCTGCTGTCCGCACCGTTCCCACTCTTGCCGCTCTGATCGTTCGCGCTGCTGCTGTCCGCAGCGTTCCCACTCTCACTGTCCACAGCAAGCAGACGAGTCACATACACCCCATCGAAGTCAGAGACTTCCTTTTTGTCACCCTTCCAGTCCACCGTAACGTCGAACTTTACCGGGCTGCCAAGGAGCGAAGCGCCAGCCTTCTTCACCGAAGCCTTCATCTTATCCTCAGTCTTGCCATCCGCCTTACCGAGAGAGATAACGACCTTCAGCTCATCTAATGGGACATCCTTCTTGTACAGCTTCTTCAGCACCTTGCCGCTAATGCCAGCAAGCGGAAGCTCATAGCTGCCGAGCGGTGTCTTGACCACA
The DNA here is from genome assembly GCF_042653305.1 of Paenibacillus sp. GCM10023252. Classification (NCBI taxonomy): domain Bacteria; kingdom Bacillati; phylum Bacillota; class Bacilli; order Caryophanales; family Paenibacillaceae; genus Paenibacillus; species Paenibacillus sp. GCM10023252. Next base: position 10,279 of record NZ_JBHSHW010000027.1, on the reverse strand, counting down.
ACTACGGCTCCAGCAGCAGCTGCTTCCTTCAATATCCCTGCAGGAAGCTCCAGCGCATAGCGCTCACCTGCCTGATCGAACACAGCCGTCAACAGCGGCTTCCCATCTGTTCCTTCTGTTCCTTCTGTTCCACCTGTTCCACCTGTTCCACCTGCTCCACCCGTTCCGCCTTCTCCCGCAGCTGCAACAGCCAGCTTCCAAGCGGCTTCCCAAGCTTCCTTGGATACGGAACCGATGATAGTCTTATTCTGTTCAACAACAGTTACTTCCAGCTTGGTTCCAGCGCTTCCATTATTCTCGCCATTTTCACCATTACCACCATTATTCCCGCCATTATTACCGCCAGTTCCCCCATCACCCCCGCCATCTCCCAGATCCACTTCCCCTCCGGTTCGCGTGATGCGCATCATGACGGTCTTCGTCGCTTGCCCCGCACGGCCCTTATCCGTATACCAAGGCTGCGCAAGCGTCTCGGCGGTCGGCTCAATATGCAGCTCGAACGTGTTCAGCCCCGACTTCAGAGGGAGCGCATCCACGAGCACATTGCCGTATTCGTCCATCTCTTCGTCCTTGATCGGCTCCCCATTAATGGTGAAAAGCACGCCATAAGGCACAACCGCCTTCAGCTTCACCGAAGCTTGGTCCGTCGTATACTCAATGTCCTCGCCGAACGAGGATCGCGGCAGCGTCACCGCCATCGGCATATCGACCCAGCGCAGTACATAATCGTCCACGATCATCTGATTGCCGCCTTGGTTGCTGATCGTCAGTCTCATATTCGTATCGGTGGAGCTGTACGCCCAGTTCCCGTAATCCTCGGTATCGTCCGCCTTCCTCGTATGGGAGGAGAAGGCTTCGGTCGACCAAGAGCCGCGGGTGTACTTATACTGAATCTGCTTACCCGCCATCATCCGGAAGGAATACTCCACGACATCTCTTGACGTTGCACCGCTCGGTACATTCAGCTTGTTGCCCGATGCGTTCCAACCGTTCAGATCGCCCGCCAGATAGATATCATCCGTTGCCGGTGTGTAGCTTGGCAGATGCAGCCGCAGCTTCACATCGACCATGACGACCTTAGGCGTGACGCTCTTCTCGCCGGAATCCGTGCGGTTGTAAGCCCCATCGAAGGCAGCCACCTTGTACGTATAGGACACATCATTGCTGACGGTGTAGTCGATATACGCTCTAGCCTCAGCCCCCAGCACCGCCAGCTTCGTGAACGCAGACTCGCCTTCTGCCTTGCGATACACTTCCAGCCCCTTCACCGTATCATCCGCTCCCAAGGTCCAGCCCAGAGCAGCCCGGTTCGATTCTTGCAGGATATCCCCCAGCTCAGGGCCAACCGGAGCCGTCGTATCTGAACCATCTGCAGCGGCATTCAGCACAGCCTCGGCTGAATCCGTATAGCTCTCTCCGTTGTTCGTGGATACCTTCGCATAATAGTGATACTCTCCAGCTGCCGTCGGCTCGAATACGCCGTAGTAGACTTTCTTGCCGCCAGCCGCGTCACGCTTGAAGCGCAGCTTCACATCCGCTGCCGAAGCAGCACCAGCCGCCGCGTCGTAATAGAACAATCTTGCTGTCAGTCCTGCTGCTTCCTTGCCTGTATAAGCCGCGTCGTCCGTCAGCCCCGGCACATCGACCGCCACTTCAATCTCGCTGGTCGTCTTGCCAACACCGATGGTCAGGTCAGCAGCTGGCGTAACCAGCTCCACCCCAGCCACCTCATAAGCTGGTGTAGCCGAAGCCATCGAATCCGGCTGTGCACTCTCCGCATCTCCGATAACGGCCGTTACTGCGTAATATTGCTTCGTTCCGTTGACGACCCCTGAATCGGTATAACTCACAGTCGGTGCATCAACTGTACCGGCCAGAGTCAGGGCTGCTCCCTCCATCGCAGAGCGATAGACGTTGTACTTCACCGCGCCGCTTACCGGCTGCCAGCTAAGAGACACTTTCCCATTGCCACCGGTCGCTGCAAGCCCTTCTACCTTCGGCACATTCACCAGCGGCTGCTGAGATACCATGAGGTAGCCGGTGAGTGCCGGGATGGTTAGGGAGATTTTGCCCGAGGGGCCGACTTGAGCTTCTGCAGTTCCGTATACTTCATCCTTCAGCGTCAGGCCAGCCGGCAGGAAGCCGGTCACATCGGCTGTAATCTGCTGCTCGGTCTCCGAACGGTTAACGACGACGAGCCCCGCTTCCGCTCCATTGGTACGGGCGTAGACGATGACATCATCCTTCGCGTAGGCTGTCTTGAGGTCGCCCGTGCGGAATACCTCATGCTCCGTTCTCACCTTACCCGCTTGCGTGTACGTGTTGAACAACTCGGCATGTCGACCAACACCCTCATAGCTTCCAGCCGACCCGCTCACCCGATCCCACGGGAATGTACGGCGGGAATCCGGATCCTTCGTGCCTTCCAGACCCAGCTCATCTCCGTAGTAGATCGTTGGAGCACCAGGATAACCCATCTGCAGGATGGCCGTCAGACCTTGGAGCTTCAGAGCCTTCTCTGTCGCGGCTGGCGCAATCTTCAGATTCTCTTCCTCCCAGTTCGGGTGGTCCAGCTTCGTAATGTTGCGCGTCGTATCATGGGAGCCGACGAGGTTCAGCATCGCGAGCCAAGCTTCCTGCGGATAATCCTCGCGGATGGACTCCAGCGCTGCATTCATCGCTGCCGCGTTGCCGCTGATCATGTAGCTCTGCAGAGCACCGCGGAACCGGTAGTTCATGACAGAGTCGAACTGGTCGCCCAGCAGGTAATGCGTCGCGACGCCCCACTCTTCCCCAAGAATGATTGGATCGAGGATCTCCTCGCCATTGCCATTCGTACGTCCTGCCGTAGACTTCACGGCTTCGCGGAACTTCTTCCACGTCCCGGAGGTCACATCTGGAGCCACATCAAGCCGCCAGCCCTGTGCCCCCATCCACATCCAGCGCTGCGAAGCGGTAGACTGCATCACTTCCGCTGCCTTGTCGTCCGATAGCCCTTCCAGGTTGTAGCCAATGACTTCATCCCGGTAGGTGATGAGGTTCCATTCATGAAGTCCTTGGATGGCCTTGGTATCGCCAGCCTCCGGCTCCTTCGCATCCATAGCCGGCAAGGAGTCGTAGCCCCACCAAGCTTCATACTTGTAGCGCAGCTTGCCGCTGTCATCCGCTACCTTCTTATTCTCCACCGTGAACCAGCCGATATAGTCGAAGTCATCTGGGTAAGCGTACTTGACACCCGTTGCCGGGTTAGTCTTCGCCGTATAGGAAGCGATGACCTCGGCCTTCGCATCCGCTTCGGACGCGCCCGCGTTCACCTTATCCCACACCTTCGCCCAGAACTCATAAGCTCCAATCTCAGGGTACTTCTCGTACCGGTCGAAGTAGATCGAATCATCTCCGACGTGGTTGAACACGCCATCTGTGATCAGCGCCATCCCTTCCGCACGAGCCGCCTTGGCAAAAGCCTTGAACACCCCGTCCGAAGCCTCGCGCGTCTCATCATAATTCAACCCAGAGAGCGGGTCTCCCGGCGTGTTGTACACCGGCTTGCCGAACATCGGATCGAGATGCTTGTAGTCTGTCGCATCATACTTATGGTTGGATGCCGCCCATGCCACCGGGTTCAGGTAGAGCGCGGTCACACCTAGCGACTTCAAGTAATCCAGCTTCTGCTCAATGCCGGCAATATCACCGCCATAGAATTCATTCGTGAAGACACCGTCGGATGTCGCACCCGGGAAGTTGTAGCTGTTCTCCGGCAGAATCCGTCTTGGATTCTCCGGCACATCACTCCAGTCGCCCTCTACTTGGCTGGCTGCAGGATCATTCGGTACGCCGCCATCGAAGTATTGAATCGGTGTGGAGGTAATCGGACTGTTCGTTCCGTTATCATTACGAACACCGCGAACGCCGTCCTTCAGCTTCGCCCGGTTGTTCGTCTTGTCACCGTCCAGGAAGCGGTCAGGGAAGATCTGATAGACGATCGCGTTCTTCATCCAGTCTGGAGTCTTGTAATCGGTTGCATACACCGTCAGATCATAGGGCAACGCGCCTTCCGCCGCCGCTGCACCTGTACCGCCGCGCACGCCGTCATCGCCGTATTCCACCTTCGTTCCACCGTCGATCAGGATGAACTTGTAGCCCCAGATGCCGATCGTGTCGAACACGCTCTTCGGAATCGTCGTCTCGTAGTAGTCGAGCTCGCCGATCGTCGTCGCCTTGATCATGTTATACGTCTTGGACAGCCCATCCCCGCTCGTCAGCTCGACCTTCGCCAGCTGCACGTCGTTCTTGCCTGCGGCAATTCTTAGCGTCAGGTCCTGTGCCAGCTGCTTAATCGCGCCGAACGGCTTGCGATAGGTGAGCTGACGGCTGTCGAAGCTGAGCTTCGTCTTGTCGATCTGGCCGTCATACGCGCCGTCCTTCGGTTGATAATTGTGAGTCAGGAAGCGGTCCGCAGCCGAATAATCCACTGTGAAAATAACCGCAGACTCATCCAGCACCTTCAGCGCCAGGTCGCTTCCTCCCTTCGCCCCGTAGCTCTCGTTCCAGTTCGGACCGAACGCTGCCTTCACATTGTAGCTGCCTGCCGGAATCGTCCGCTGCAGCTTATAGACCGATCCGTCGAAGTTGTAATCGACGAACAGCTGCTTCGCGGTCTCGGGGCTCCAGTTCGTCTCCCCGAATACTGGAGCCTGGATGTCGCCGACCAGGCGCGGCTGCTTGTCATCCGCAAGCTGTGGTGTATATGGTGTTAAGCCCTCTACGTCAGGGATGGAGATTCTAGCCTGTCCCAGCTTGTCGTTCACATAGAAGGTCACCTTGGTCTGTTCAGTAAGCGTCATAGAGAAGTTGCCTCCATTGTTGGAGTAACCGTCCCAAGTGCCGTTCTTTACTATTTTGAATGGATAAGTGCCCGCTTCAAGCACAACGGAGTAGGCATAGAAGCCATCAACCAGGTGAGTGAATTGGTACTCCGGCGCATCCTGCTTCCAAGTCTGCCCTGGCAGCGCTCCGACCAGGAACCACTTATTCAGCCCGCCAGGCTGGCCTTGCCAAGTGTCCGCAGCTGCTGTTGCTATTGCTCCTGCTGCTGCGCTTGCGCCCGTTGGCAGCAGCGCCGCACCCAGCATCACCTGAATCATCATGACCCACACTAGCACTGAACTAACACGTTTCTTAACTCGATTCCCACCTCGACCTCGACCTCTACCTCTACCTCGACTTGCACTTGCACTTCCACTTGCACTCCCACTCCCACTTCCACTGCTTCTCCCTTGCACAACCATTTCCCCTCTCGAGTTGGAGTTTCTCTTCACACGGCACTAGCTCTTGATTCAGCGTAAGCAACCAACATTCTTAATCGAACTTGAGCTCAACTTAAGATCACCTTGAGATGCCCTTCACTTTGGTGCAAGCGTTTGCACAAAAATGTGTGCAACGCATTCTACACACATACAAGCTCACTTTCTACTCAATTAATAGAAGCCCTCCTCACGAGTTATGTAAGAGCTGAACATCCTATACCGTCATCCTCCGAATTGCGCTAACGTTTGCACAATCCTCCTACCGAATATACTATCACCGCAATGAAAGCGGTGTCAACAATCTTTTCACAATGAAAAAAAGACCCGCTCCCCGCCCCCATAAGGGGCAAGTCAGCAGGCCTGGGCATTACAAGTCTTCATGCGCTTAACAGTATGACAGTCTTCCCATACTCTATTGCAAGAACAGCTTCTCAATAATCCAGTACACCAGCGCCGCGAAGGACATTGTAATTGGAATCGTGATGACCCATGCAATGACAATCCGGCCGGCTACCGACCAGCGCACGGAGGAGAATCGCTTCGCACTGCCCACACCCAAGATGGATGAGGTAATAACATGCGTCGTGGAGACCGGCAGGTGAATGACCGTAGCGGTTAGAATAACCACAGCTGAACCGATATCAGCAGCGAAGCCGTTAATAGGCTCAATCTTGAAAATCTTCGTGCCCATCGTCTTGATAATCTTCCAGCCGCCGACGGACGTTCCGAGCGCCATCGCTACAGCTGCGGAGATCTTCACCCATAGTGGTACGTCATAGTTGTCCTGGACTTCAGCAGCTACAAGAGCGAAGGTGATAATCCCCATCGCCTTCTGCGCATCATTCGTACCATGGGAGAACGATTGGAACGCCGCTGTAATGATCTGTCCGAACCGGAAGCCCTTGTTGATCGAATGCGGGCTTGCCTTGGCGAACGCCTTCTTCAGAATCCACATGAGGATGAAGCCGATGGAGAAGGCAATGAGCGGTGATAACAGCAGTGCCTTCATGATGTCAGTGAAGCCTTCCTTGTTGATCGCCGAGAAGCCTGCTGCTCCGATAACGGCACCAGCTAGGGAGCCAATCAGAGCATGGGAGCTCGAGGAAGGAATGCCGAACCACCAAGTAATCAAGTTCCATGCAATGGCAGAGATCAGCGCTGCGATTACGACTTGAACCCCGAATTCGAGATCCGCGGGATTCGCTACGCTTCCTCCAATCGTCTTCGCAACTCCGGTGAAGGTGATCGCTCCTACGAAGTTCATCGTCGCAGCGAGCAGAATCGCAACCCGAGGCTTCAGCGCACGAGTCGATACGGTAGTGGCAATGGCGTTCGCCGTGTCATGGAATCCATTTATGAAATCAAAGGCCAGAGCCAAAAATACGACAATCCACAAAATTATTGTTGCATCCATTAGAATAACTCCTACTCCCTATGGTTAGCTGTTGCGCATGATGATGGATTCAAGCGTGTTGGCCACGTCTTCGCAATAGTCCGTCGTCTGCTCCAGCATCTCATATAGTTCCTTGTACTTCATGAGCTGAATAGGATCTGTTACATTCGTGAACAAGCTCTTGATTCCAACGCGGAGAAGATCATCAGCCTGGTTCTCCAGCTCATTAAGGGCAATGTTAGGTTCACGGATGGCAAGCAGCTTCTTCTTCGTCAGCAGGTAGATCGCCTTGTGAATCTGTTGAGCAGAGCGGACAAGGATGTCGCCGAAGAGCGTTATGTACTCGTCCTTCTCCCGAATATCGTACATCTCGAAGCGCGATGCGCAGGCCTCAATACCGTCAAGCACATCATCGAGTGAAGTAACAAGAGCCATTATGTCTTCACGCTCAATAGGTGTAATGAACGTTTTGTTCAGTTCCTTCAGAATGGTGTGAACGTACTTATCGCACTTGCTCTCGTATTCCTTCATCGTCTTGGCGAATGCGCCAACATCCGACAAGTCGTTAAGCCCATTCCCGAAGAATTGTACCGCTTCAACCAGAGTATCAGCCATCTCTTCAAACGTTGAGAAGAAAATATCCTTTTTCTTAAACATCGTAATCCCCTTTATCCACTGGATGTGTAGGCCCTTCGAACAAGCCCAGAATATCTTAACATAGTTTACTTTAGTTTTGTTAAGAGATTGTAAACGTTCGTGCAAATTCTTAATTATTTTTACATTCTTCGATTTTTCGCCACAAAATTAGCGGTCCTCCGAGGAGAACCGCCAGCTGTCATGCTGTAAGCCGCTTCCTCTTCTACACCTTTCTAGAAGTGTGTCCGAGTTGGCTTGTTTTTACCCGCGAAGGGGGGGCTGTCTGTCTAACTTATTCACCATACCGAATGTGCTCCGCGAAGGTCGGCTTGTTCGGTACGATATGATAATACGTCTTGCCCGTTGCAAAAGGCAGCTCGGTGCCGTCCTTCACAATCCGAATCAGCCCGTCGGGACTGCGAACCCACTCTGCCTCCACTGCCGTACCCAGCTGGAACAGTATAGCCTTGCCGCCGCTGCTGAGGTCAACCGAGAGCCGTCCCTCGCCATCCAGCGTTCGATGATTCGCACCAAGGACGACGAGATTCGCTGCGGTCAATGGTTCCCCGGTATTCAGGTCGATATGCGGCTGGTCGCCCAGAGACCGCTTGTAGAGATGGGCTTCGCTGTCGTACGTATAGTTAACCTGATAGCTCTGAAGCAGGAAGGAGATATTCACTTCAGAGGCCGGCACACCTGCAGGAGGAGTTAATCCGTCTGTGAATGTATACGCTGGAATCGGGAGCTCATTCGAGTAGCCCTTCTTATCCGCAGCCGTGTGCAGCCTCTCCAGATTGGAGTAGAGGTTATGCGGAGCCTTGCGCTCCTTGCTGCGCCAGTATGCGCCTCCCGCATTCGTAATCTCGTCGAGATATGCCTTCTTCTGTCCGCGCAGAATCGCATAAGCGTCATTGCTGCCACCGGCATGAACGAGGACGGCGCCGTAAGTCTCTCCCAGCTCAATGAGATATGGACGAATGCTGCGAATCGGACCAATGTTGAAGTCGCCCGCGGCCTTGCTCTGGAAGATGGCGACGAGTCGTGTAATTCCTCCTTCGGCGAGCACTTCCCACACTATATCGGCTTCGCTCAGCCCGGACTGAGGACGCGCAGCCGCGAAGTTGTTGATCATGACCGCGTAAGGCCGGCCTGCCGGCTCCTCCTGCTGGCGAATTCCTGTGAGCGGCGCGGCGTAAGGCAAGTCAGCTGCAGGAGACGCTGCTGGGGAGGCCGTTCCTTGAGGGGGAGCGGTAACCTCTTGACCTTCCGAAGGTGCTGGCTCATTGCCGTCATTCCCGCTGCAAGCGGTCAGTGCGAAGGCCAGAGTGAGGATTAGAATGAGGATAGTACGAAGACTGTGCTGGCCGCTGCTGCCGATAATAGACATACGTGATCCCTGCCTTCACGATGGAGTATGATGCTCCTTCCATTTAATCACAATATAGGAGGGCTGTCAGGCAGGAGTTTATGTGGTGCAGGGCGGGGCGCCTAGCATTCGTGGGCATATGAACAACCGCTCAGGCGTCGTGGGCTGAGCGGTTGTTTTTTTTCACACATAATATTATTCACACATAAGGACTGAAGTCCTCTTATATGCTCCAATGATGCCATTCCTCTTGACGCTTATCGAGGCCGGACAGCCAGTCCGACGTTACCCGAATCGCCTCTTCCTGGTGCGCTCTGGAGGAATACGTATGATTCGCCTGGAAAATAATCTCCTTGTCGCACAACCCCTCGCTCCGGGTCCAAAACACCTTCTGATACAGGAAGCTGTAGTCGACGGGGATGAGCTCATCACTCGTGCCGTGAATGAGCAGCACCTCGCCGCTGAACTTCGGAGCCGATTGGAACGGCTGATGCTGCATGAGGGAGTCGAAGAAGGCGGGCTGAAGAGTGAAGCCGGAATGATCCGTGCCGCCTCTGTTCACAGCCTCATCATACCCCTTGCGGCCCACGATCCTGACGATGTCATTGAATGGGTAAGCAACGGGAGACCACAGCACAATGCGCTTAATCCGCTTATCCTTCACCGCGGTCTCGATGGCAATAGCCCCGCCCAGACTATGTCCCAGCAGCACAATTCGAGTTGGATCTACGCAGTCCATGCTGGCCACATAATCAATGGCCGTACGTGTCTGATCGATCATGGAGTCGAAGCCGAGTGAGCCGTAATCTCCGTTGCTCTCGCCGCAGCCTCCATAATCGAATCGCAATACGTAGTTGCCTTCCCTCGCCAGCGCCCTGGCAGCCTTCACGAACAGCCGGTCCACGCCGACTCTGCTGCCAATGAAGCCGTGGCAGATGATGATGGCCTGCTTCTTCTTCCGATCATCATTGCTCCCGTTCGTCGGATAATGAAGCGTAGCTGTCAGCTCCAGCCCTTCATGTCTGAGTACAAGCTGCTTCTCCATCGCCGCTGCCTCCCTAGTCATCGTCATCCAGTCCCCTCTGCTCTATCTAGTTGAAGTGAGTCCACTCCACTTAATCTATATAATTCCTACCCGTATACTATGAATTAGTGTATACGTGTATTCTATAATGGCAGGCGGCTCGGTGTCAACCTCCTGCACCATATTCGCCTCGCGGGCTGGCGCCGGCGCTCATTCTGGTGCACTTATGCACCACATTCGCCTCGCGGACTGGCGCCGGCGCTCATTCTGGTGCACTTATGCACCACATTCGCCTCGCGGATTGGAGGCGGCGGTTGATCTGGTGCACTTATGCACCACATTCGCCTCGCGGACTGGCGCCGGCGCTCATTCTGGTGCACTTCTGCACCACATTCGTATCGCGGACTGGCGCCGGCGGTCATTCTGGTGCACTTATGCACCACATTCGCCTCGCGGACTGGCGCCGGCGCTCATTCTGGTGCACTTACTCCTAGGCCCCGTAATGGAACTGGAGTCTCTCCTAACAATCTATTATTCTATAGATAAGGGAGAGG
>NZ_JBHSHW010000026.1:0-2106 GCF_042653305.1 Paenibacillus sp. GCM10023252 | reverse complement strand
TCATCGACATCACCTAGCCCTATTTCTTTAAGGTTTCTAAATGTACTTGGCAATTTTACCTAACGTTTCGTATATTCACGACGCCCGGCGAATGCCGGGTGTGTCCACAGCAACTCCTCCTCTGAAGCCGCTTCTGGGACCGAGGGCGAATGCCCGATGCGTGAATATGGTGTTATATGACGTATCGTCCTCTATGAGTTACCCTCAAATTCATTCTTTAATTCTTCATTTATTAAATGTTCAGAATTTCTATTAATCCAGAACTTTCGCTCTTGCGTATTTGTTAATAAAAGCATTCCACTAATACGTCTAGATTTAGCTAAGAAATCATTAATGGATTCATATCCTTTATCTTTAACAATGGATTCATTTGCTTCCCTTATTAATTGATTAATCGAAGCAATTGAGTCCATCATATCGTAACTTTCATGCGTTTCATTATCAGCATATATGAAGATCACGTTCTTCTCGCCGTCGAGCAATTGATGAGTTTTTTCAAATATTATGTCACCAAATTTTTTATACTCATTTCCTGAAAATGGCGTCGCAAACAATCCTCCATAATTTCTTATCTCGTTGTGAATCCTACGGTACTCTGGAATACTTGAAATGTATACTTTCAATCCATTCACAAATTCATCGAGTAATATTTCCATTGGCTCTTCAAATTCCTCAGGTAGTTCAGAAAGAAAAGAATCAATTCGAACAATAATCTCCTCTATTCTTTGAATTAAAACTTCAAACTGATCTGATCTATCTATAGAACTTGTATCAAGGCCTAAACCAAAATTTCTACGAATGTTTGATTTTGCCTTTCCCCAAAATAAATTAATAAATTGCTCTCGTTTTACTTCTGCAGAAGTTCTTCTAATTCTTCTTACTTCAAAATAAACATCACCATTTGTTCTAGTTCTAGCCCTAAAGTCAGGTGAGCGTTGAGTTTGATGAAATGGTTCGTATTGTAATTCAATGACTTCATCAAGTGCTAATAAAAACGAAGCACATCGTAATTCGGTTATTACATCATAAAGGTCCTCTTCGCCCCTTGCTCCTCTGAGTTTACTTATTATTTTAGTTTGGTTGTCAAGGAACCATTGTCTAAATCTTGTCGCACCTGTCCCAAAATGAACTAGCAAGCTCTTTATAGTATCAGGCTGTCTACTAAGAAAAGAATAGTTATTAATAACATCTTCCAATGAAAACACCTCATATTGTTTTTACGGTATGTCATATAACGTTCTTGTATTCACGAACCCGAGAGGCTTAAGGCGACCAACGGGAGACGAGTCGAAGACTTAGCCTCGCAGGGTTGTCCGGCTGCTTCCACTTCCCCGATTATTCTTCTGCCGGACCGAGGGCGTCAGCCCGAAGCGTGAACACGGTTTTATCCGAAGGCTCCGGTCTTCTTCGATATTGCACGCTAACGTTCTAGTCTTGTGACTTCTTTAAGAGTACTTTCTTCGAATTGCAACTTATAAATATCTGGCTTTTTCGTTTGTTCTAAAAAGTCAAACCCATATTCAGAATTGAAGTAACTCATCATCAAAGTCATTACATTGCCGTGTGTTCCAATGACGATTTTCTTTCCTTTGTTATCTTCCATAATAGCTTTTAATACAGCTACCGCTCGATTTTGGCAAACGGTGTTTGATTCACCTCCTGGCAATGAATAGTAAGGATCACTGAACATTCGCCTGTATGCCAGCAAGAACTCAGCATCAGAAATAATATAATCTTCGTTTGAAAAGTGTCTCTCTCTTAAATCTTCAAAAGTCTTAATATCCAAATTTAATATTTGTGCAAGCCCTTCAATTGTTAGAATGGCTCGGGCATAAGGACTAGAAATAATTACGTCTATTCCTTCATTTTTAAGTATCTCAGTTACTTCTTCTGCCTTCTTCTTTCCCTCAGGAGTTAATCCCCTGGTTCTTTCACTACCTTCTGAATATGGAGATTCCGCGTGTCTAACCATATATACAGTCGTCACTGACTGTCCCTCCTTATATTATTCTTTATAACAGCTTTTCCTGAGCTTTCGGATAACGTTCTGGTATTCACGACGTCCATCTCCCTTAGATAGCTCTTATCTTAGGGAGATGGATGTGT